>CATPBS010000110.1 GCA_955652715.1 uncultured Candidatus Udaeobacter sp. | reverse complement strand
CAGCAGCCGAATATGGGCCTGGATCGTATCTTCGGTGCTCTGCAAGACGAGGTCGAATTCATGCCCGACCTCGGTGACCGCATCCGTTTCTCGTTCAACGGCAAACCAGTCGACGGCGGCGGGTTCTTGCAGACTTATCGCGCGGCCGGCGGCAGCGTGCGCGGTGCGTTCGATGATGGCCGCATTGTCGAATTGCGTGCCGGCGAACTCTTCGATATTCCGCCAATTCCGCACGACAGCTGGGTCATCGGCGATGAGCGGTATGTTTCAATGCACTTTCTTGGCGCAGATCACTACGCCAAAGCTAACGCCTGAGGTAGGGGCGATTGTCCTCAATCGCCCGTGGGCGGTTCGGTGAACCGCCCCTACCTATCGTCCGGCAACAGGATGTAACGCCACCTATCGTTTGGCCCAACCAATCCGGCACGAACTGGATTTTGACAAATGTATTCAAACTTTTCCGCCAAGCTCTCATCGTGTCGCAATCGATGGTCGAAGAAATTTCGCTGCCAATCGATTTTCACGATTCGGGTTGCGATCCGCTTAAAATCCCGGATGAGATTGGAAAGTTGGGCATCGCCTGGAACGCCAATCAACATGTGCAGGTGATCTGGCATTAGCAGAAGTAATTTCGGATACCATCGCTGCGACGCATGATAGCGCCGTGCCGTTTCGAACAGTACGTTCGCAACGCGATCCGGACAAAGCCGATTTACACCGCGACGTTGGCAGCAAATTGTGATGAAATAGGTGGCACCGAATCGCCCGTGAAAATGCGCTGAATGGTCGAGCGTCTTCCTGACCGGCAGGTTCGACGTTGCGCTGGTGCTCATGTTGGCGGGCGATTGTGGTCAATCGCCCCTACCTGATCGCAGGCGACACGCCTGCCACCACAGAGATAATTATTTCGGCGAACGCGTGTTGGCGTGCGTTTTGACGTCGCGTCTTTGCTTGTCCACGACGCGGCACAACTCCCGTTCCATCGTTTTGAACGCGTCGTGAATGGCTTTGGTCAGGGGCGCATGCGAGCCGTTGTCCATCTGCTCTTCACTCGCCACCAGCTCGTGCCGCGGCCTCACAGTGACATCGATGCGGACGTGATAAGGATTTCCTTTTTGGTGCGCGTGGTTTCGTTGCTCGATTGCCACGTCGCAGCGGTTAATGTGGTCGCAAAATTTCTCGAGTCGCGCTGCATATTCCAAAACGAGATTGTCGATCTGGTCAGATTTTTCCAGACCCCGGTACGAGATCTTAACAGGCAGTTCCATGATTAATTAGATACTAACGAGCCCTCCGATGTTGAGGGAACAAAAATATTCATCGCCCAAGTCTTTCATCCAGGATCGAGCGTCCAGAATCGAGGATCTTGGTTTCACATCTGCTGCAACGAGCGAAATCGCGAAATGAGCTTCGCCGGTTCCACTTTTACCAAATCCGATTTCACGTGCTCGACGATCCGGTCGCGCACTGCGGGCGGCAAGAGATCAACAATCGCCGCGTGAATTTCAGCCGGCGCAGCAAACGACCAGCCTTCCTTTCCATTGCGCGAGACAATTTTTGTAATTTGATCGGCAAGCTCTTTCTGAATGCGGCGATCAGTTTCCGCCTCCAGTTGCGTACGTTCGGCAATGGAAGTCGCCCGGTGGTGAGCCCCCGCGCCGTCGCTCACCGGAAAACGCCCGGCCAAATCGCTCACTTTATCGACCAGTCTCCCATGCGCGTCGGTGATGTCGAATGCCTGTACTAGTTGCAGGCTCGGCCAGCGCGTCGGCGTCTCATTCACCCGATATGCTTTCAAACTGCCTCGGTCAGTGACGATCACAAGAGAACTCGGTGTCATTGGCAAATCACTGACCCAAAAACTGGCCGCGCACGATATCACGCGCTTCGTATCCCTATAAACTAATTCGTTTCTCACGACAAGATTGCGTTGCCTGAATTTCCTTCTCCGAGTAGCACACGCGTCTCGCGTGTTGGCGAAGCTGTCTCGGGTTCGCGGACTTCTCTCAATTCGGCAAAAATGGGTCGGCTGAATTTCCGACGTCTCGCCCAGCCGGATTAACGATTCCGCCTCGCTCCCGCGCGTTCTTCCTCGGCGGTAAGTGGCGGAAATTCGACACGCCGTTTTTTCCAGGATTCCTCGCGGGCCTGAGCTTGTGTCCCGCTTACCAGTTGCAGCAAATAGGAGGCGCGCCCGCCCAGATCGACGTCATCGCCGGAGGCAAATTTTTTTTGCTCCGTTGAAAAGCCGTTCGCGTTCATCGTGTCGAGAATCAATTGCCACTCGAGATTTTGCTGGCCGGGAAGCACAAAGGATATGGGTTCGTAATGTGCATTGATCAGCAGCAAAAACGTGTTGTCGCGGATCGGTTCGCCTTCAAAACTAAGAACGTCGGTCGTATCGCCGCTTAGCAGCATCCCAATACATCGAACAAACGGCGACGCCCAGTCTTCCTCGCTCATTTCGAAGCCGCCGGGATTAAACCACATCACATCCCGAATTTCGGAAGCGCGAATCCGGCAGCCTTGAAAAAATTTTGGCCGGTGAAATACCGGATGCGCGTGGCGAAACCAAATCAGCTTTCGCGTGAACTCCAGAAATTGATTCTGCTTTTCATCGCGACTCCAATCGAACCAGCTGATCTCATTGTCCTGGCAATAAGCATTGTTATTGCCCTGCTGCGTTCTTCCCCACTCATCTCCGCCAGTGAGCATCGGCACGCCTTGTGAAAGAAAAAGTGTCGTCAGGAAATTCCGTCGCTGCCGTTCGCGCAAGGCGTTGATCTGCGGATCGTCGGTTGGACCTTCAACGCCACAATTCCATGACAAGTTGTTATTCTCGCCATCGTTGTTGCCGTCACCGTTCAACTCGTTGTGTTTTTTGTCGTAGCTGACCAGGTCGTTCAGCGTAAAACCATCGTGTGCGGTAACGAAATTAATGCTGGCGTATGGGCGTCGCCCATTGTGTTGATACAAGTCGGGGCTTCCAGTAAGCCGGTAGCCCATTTCGCCGATGCGGCCCTCATCACCTTTCCAAAAACCGCGAACCGCGTCGCGATATTTGCCGTTCCATTCCGACCAAGGCGCTGGAAAATTGCCAACTTGATAGCCGCCGTCGCCTACGTCCCACGGTTCCGCGATTAATTTCACCTGCGAAAGAATCGGGTCCTGCTGGATCACTTGAAAGAACGAATGCAGCCCGTTTACTCCGTCATGAGTGCGCACGAGCGCAGGCGCGAGATCAAAGCGAAATCCGTCGACGTGGACGTCCTCAACCCAGTAACGCAGACTGTCGGTCACCAGCTGCAGCGTGCGAGGATGGAGCAGATTGAAGGTATTGCCTGTGCCAGTGAAATCCAGATAGAAGCGCGGATTATCCGGATGCAACCGGTAGTAAGCGAGATTGTCGATCCCGCGAAAGCAAAGCGTTGGCCCGAGTTGATTTCCTTCTGCAGTATGATTGTAAACGGCATCGAGAATCACTTCGATGCCAGCAGCGTGCAGGTTGCGAACCATCGTTTTGAATTCGGAGACCTGTTGGCCCATTTGCCCGCTGCTGGAGTACTGCGCATGCGGCGCGAAAAAGCCGATCGTGTTATAGCCCCAGTAATTCGTCAGGCCGCGATCAACCAAAACTTTATCGTCAATGTGCATGTGCACCGGCAATAATTCGACCGCGGTCACGCCAAGTTTTTTAAAATAAGCAATGGCCGGCGCGCTGCCGAGCGCTGCGTACGTGCCGCGCAACTCCTCCGGCAACTCACGCCAAAGTTTGCTGAAACCTTTCACGTGCACCTCGTAAATGACAGAATTGTGCAAAGGAATGCGCGGGCTCCTGTCACCCTGCCAATCGAATGCTGTATCGATGACGACCGACTTCGGCACTCCCCACGCATCATCGCGAAAGTCTTGAGTTAAATCTTCCTTCTTGTCGCCGATGACGTAACCGAACATTTCATCTGCCCAGCTCACTTCTCCGGCGATAGCTTTTGCGTAGGGATCGAGAAGAAGTTTGGAGCTGTTAAAACGCAATCCGTGTTCTGGATCGTACGGACCGGAGACGCGGAAACCGTACAACTGCCCGGGCCGCACATCGGGCAAAAACACGTGCCAGACCTGATCAGTGCGTTCGGTGACCGGAATACGGACGTTTTCTTCAGTGGGCTCGATATTGTCGAATAAGCAAAGCTCAACGCCCGTGGCGTGCTCGGAAAAAATGGCGAAGTTAACGCCGTTACCCATCCACGTCGCGCCCAGTGGAGATGGGTAACCAAGCCAGGTTCTTACCGGAGTCATAAACGCGCCGCGCATTTATCCAGCATCAGTACCGCATTGGCAATCACGAACGGTGCAAACACACGCGATCCCGAAGAGATCTTAGTAAATTAGCCGGCGGTGCAAACCACGCGCTGACGCTCTCGCAAGAGTCAAGGGTTAATCCCAGCGGGATGTTGGCAGATTAGCCGGTGGTGCAAACCACCGGGTTATCGTGTAGACAAAACACCCAAGTCCAGGCAGGGGCGTCGCAAAAAGTCCCATTATGTCATCGACACACCTGAGCCTGCTTTATCACATCGTTTTCTGAACCAAAAATCATGAGCCGCTCATCCAACCGGCATGGCGCGGGGATCTG
>CATPBS010000109.1 GCA_955652715.1 uncultured Candidatus Udaeobacter sp. | reverse complement strand
ATGACCTCGAGCCGCCGGCCAATCGAGATGTCTTTCAGCCGCCAAATATCGAAAGATGACTACGCAGGGTGGATCCCGTTGTCCTCAACGCGATGTGATTCAGGCGCCGATGGCGCAGTTATTTTTGGCATCGTCTTCAGAAAAGCCGATCCACCTTTTTTGTGAATGGAATCCCTAGAACAAATCAAAGCGCGCATCGAAACCGCTTTGCCGGGCGCGAAGGTCGACATGGTGCCGAATCCCGGGCCGGCGAATCAGCCGTCGTTGTTGATCGATAACGAGCACGCGCCTGCGATCGCGAAGTTTCTGCGTGACGACGCAGCGCTGCGCTTGGATTTCTGCTCAAACGTTACCGGCGTCGATTGGCTCGATCGCGTCCGGAAAAAAACAGTGAAGGTGAAGAAACTTGTTGAAGGCGAGGAAAAGGAAGTGGATGAACCGATCGAAGAGAGAATTCCGGGTTGTCTCGAGGTCGTCTATCACCTTTTCTCTTTGGCGCACAAGCACGGACCGGTGATTATTCGCATGCGCACTATCGATCGCGGAGATGGCTCGCGATTGCCGTCGCTCACTCCCATCTGGCGTAGCGCGGAGTTTCAGGAACGCGAAATTTTCGATCTTTACGGCGTCCATTTTGAAGTCCACCCGGATCTGCGGCGGATTTTGATGTGGGACGAGTTCGAAGATCATCCGATGCGCAAAGATTATCGGGATCCGGACGACTACGAATGGGAGCCAACGCCGCACGACGACGTGCTCGCGAGAGCGAAGCAGCATTCCGCGTCGCGACCGGAGCTTGATGGAGCGGAGGCGCTGCGCGCCAAGGGAAGCGTGAATCGTGATTAGTGAATCGTGAACCGGAATGAGCACGACAGTTGAAACACTCGAAGCAATGGAGCGGCCACCGGTAACGATGGGTTCGCGTTTGGAAGGCGAGCTGCTCGAAGTATCGATGGGCCCGCAGCACCCATCGACGCATGGGGTATTTCGTATGAACGTCGCGCTCGAAGGCGAGATCGTGCGGAGGCTCAAGCCGGTCTTTGGTTACTTGCATCGCAATCACGAAAAGATCGGCGAGAACACCAGCTACCTCGGGTCGATGCCGTACACCGATCGGCTCGATTATTTTTGCTCGATGACAAACAACTGGGCTTACGCGCTTAGCGTGGAGAAGCTTGCCGGCATCGAAGTTCCCGAGCGCGCAGAGTATCTGCGCATCATTCTGGCCGAGCTGACACGGCTTCAAAATCACGCGTCGTTGTTGGGCTTTCTGCTCAACGACATGGGCGCCTGGGGCACGCCGCTGATGTATGCCTTCCGTGAGCGCGAAAAGATTCTCGATTTGTTCGAATCGCTCTCCGGCTCGCGCATGATGTGCGATTACATGCGCTTCGGCGGTTGCCGGTGCGATACCCCGCCTGGATGGATGGAACAGGCAAAAAAGATTGTCGACCGTTTCCCGCGATTCATCGACGAGCTCGAACAATTGGTTGTCGGAAACGAAGTGGTGATCGGTCGCACACAAAACGTCGGCGTCTTATCGCCTGAGCTCGCGATCAACGCTGGTATTACCGGCCCAATGTTGCGCGCGTGTGGCGTCAATTACGACATCCGCAAAGTCGATGGCTACGGGTTTTATCCGCGTTTTAAATTCCGGGTTCCGTTAGGGGACCACGGCGACACTTACGATCGCCTGATGATTCGCGTGCTCGAAATGCCCGAGAGCTTGTCCATCCTGCAACAAGCCTTCGCGCAAATTAAGCCGGGGCCAATCGTGAATCCAAAGGTGAAGCTCCGCGCGTTCCGCCCGCCGGTGGGCGAAGCGTACGGGCGAATTGAAGGCCCGAAGGGCGAGCTCGGATTTTATCTCATCAGTGACGGCGGACCGAATCCGTATCGGTACCGCGTGCGCCCGCCGAGCTTCATCAATCTAACCGTCCTCGAAGACCTTTGCCTCGGCCACACCGTTGCCGACGTGATGGTAATTCTCGGCAGCATCGATATCGTAATGGGAGAAGTGGATCGATGATTGGCACGGGCATACTCAAGGGCATGGCGGTCACGGCGCGGAACTTTGTCGGAAGTTATTTCGATGAGGAACGCTTGACCACGGTGCAGTATCCCGAGGAGCGGAGTCCGCTTCCGGAGAATTATCGCAATTTCCCGTTCCTGCCTTACGACGGCGAGGATCCACACGCGGGCCTGCGTTGCGTGGCGTGTAAGATTTGCGAGAAGGAATGTCCGCCGCAGTGCATTTACATCGTCAAGAGCGACGACAAGAAGCCCGACTACATGGGCAAACCGCAGTTTTACCCTAAAGTATTCGACATCGACATCTCGGTTTGCATGAGCTGCCAGATTTGCGTCGAGGTCTGTCCCTTTGAAGCGATCAAGATGGACAAGGAATTCGAGCTGAGTAAGCGCGAACGCTTTGACCAGCTGCTCCTGCGCAAGGAGGATTTGGCGAAGCCGAACGACTATTATCATAAGATCTGCCCGACAGACGCGACCGACGTCGATGCAAAACTCGCTGCCGCAGCTGAAGCCGCGGCGAAAAAGAAAGCGGCCACGGCTGCGCGGGCGCCCGCGAAGGATTAAAGGCAAAAATTCTCGTGCAGGAACGTCCGGGACAGGATTTTGAGGGCGTCGTCACGCGAACGGCCGGAGCGCTCGACCCTACTTCGCGTACGATGCAGGTGGAAGTGCAAGTTCCCAATCATGATGGAAAACTTTATGCCGGGATGTACGGACAGGTTAAATTTCTGTTGCCCGACGACAATGCGCCGATCGTCGTCCCGGCCGATGCATTTGTTTTTCGCTCGCAGGGTCCGCAAGTTGTCACGGTCACAAATGACAATCGCATTCACTGGCAGAAAATTAGTGTCGGGCGCGACTTCGGCACGCAACTGGAAGTGCTCGACGGCCTGGCAAAGAACACGAAAGTCGTCATCAATCCGACCGACGATTTACTTGAGGACGTCCAGGTTCAAGTGAAGTCAGCCGAGAAACCAAAGACTGACATCGCGGCGACGTCCGCTTCTTCACCAGTTCCTGATGTGGCGAAGAAATAATATTTGCATCCTTAGTTCATAACCGGTGGAGGTCCGTGGCAAAGAATTTCAAAGACCTGTCGGAACAGGAAATCCTCGCGCTGGCAATTTCGTCCGAGGAAACCGATGCGCGCATTTACGCGGACTTCGCTGAGGGATTGAAAGCCGATTACCCGGCAACTGCCCAAATCTTTGAGGAAATGGAGGCGGAAGAGGATGAGCATCGTCGCAAACTGATTGAGGATTACCGTCGTCGTTTTGGAGAACACATCCCTTTGATCCGTCGAGAAGACGTGAAGGGCTTTGTGCACCGCAAACCGGT
>CATPBS010000108.1 GCA_955652715.1 uncultured Candidatus Udaeobacter sp. | reverse complement strand
CGTCCATATTTCGGGAAAATGGCGACGTGGCGGACAATCAAACTGCAGCTACGTTGAAGTCACGAGTGCGGAGTTAGCGAGATGAACTCAAACGAAATAGAGGAAGCGCAGGGAAGGTTCGGCCGCGTTGCAATTCGCGCATTGGCCGTCGGGGCGCAGTCGATCGGCGCGGTTGCTGTCGGCGCTATTGCCATCAGCGCGCTGGCGGCCGGCTTCATCGGGATTGGCCGGCTGGTCATCGGCCGCGCAAAAATTAAGCGCCTCGAAATTGGCGAGCTAAGAGTCACTCGTCTGCACGTGACGGAATCAATCGACACTCCGCCCCTACCGAAAAGCTAGGAACATCCCGCTGCGATGTTTGGACCGCGGAGCACGCCGTCCCCGGCGATCAATACCGATAATGCTCTGACTTGAATGGGCCGTCGGCTGGCACGCCAAGGTAATCGGCTTGTTTCTTGGAAAGCTTCGTCAGTTTGACACCGATTTTTTCCAGGTGCAGACGCGCGACTTCTTCGTCGAGCTTCTTCGGCAGGACGTAAACGCCGACTTTGTAATTGTCTCGATTTTTCCAGAGATCCAATTGCGCGAGGACCTGATTGGAAAATGAATTCGACATGACAAAACTCGGATGGCCAGTGGCGCAACCGAGGTTTACCAGTCGGCCTTCTGCGAGCAGGAAAATTTCGCGTCCATCCGGGAACGTGTACTTGTCCACCTGTGGTTTGATGTTGGTTTTCTTTACGCCTTTTGCTTCGTTTAGCGCATCGACCTGAATCTCATTGTCGAAGTGGCCGATATTGGCGACGATCGCCTGATCTTTCATCCGTTCCATGTGCTGAAGCGTGATGACGTCGATATTGCCGCTGGCTGTGATGTATATGTCGCCGCGACCGAGTGTTTCTTCGATCGTGGTCACCTCATAGCCTTCCATCGCGGCCTGCAACGCGTTGATCGGATCGATCTCGGTAATGACAACACGCGCGCCCTGACCGCGTAGCGATTGCGCGCACCCTTTGCCGACGTCGCCGTAGCCACACACGACGGCGACTTTGCCGCCGAGCATGACATCGAGCGCGCGATTCAACCCATCAACCAGTGAGTGCCGACAGCCGTAAAGATTGTCGAACTTCGATTTCGTGACTGAATCGTTGACATTGATTGCGGGAACCAGGAGCCGATTTTCCTGCTGCATTTTATAGAGGCGATGGACGCCAGTAGTCGTTTCCTCCGATACGCCGCGCCATGCTTTCACGATCTCGTGCCAGCGGTAGGGATTCTCACGATGGATTTCGAGCAACACATCTTTGATGACTTGCTCTTCCTTGTTCGTCGATTTCGTCTTTGCCCAATCACTTCCTTCTTCGAGCTCGTAGCCCTTGTGAATGAGTAAAGTGGCGTCGCCGCCATCATCGACGACCAGTTGTGGCCCATTACCCTCCGGATGTGAGATCGCTCGGTAAGTGCACCACCAATAATCTTCGAGCGATTCACCTTTCCACGCGAAAACAGACACACCTGACTTGGCAACGGCCGCTGCGGCGTGGTCTTGCGTCGAGAAAATATTGCAGCTCGCCCAGCGCACACTCGCGCCAAGATCGACCAGTGTTTCGATCAATACGGCGGTCTGGATCGTCATGTGCAACGACCCAGTGATGCGCACGCCGGCCAAAGGTTTTTGCGGCGCGTGTTTTTCCCGGATCGCCATGAGTCCCGGCATTTCCTTCTCGGCGATGGAAATTTCTTTGCGACCCCAATCCGCAAGATTGATGTCTTTTATTTTGTAATCCTCTTTTGTTTTCGATTCAGCAGTTCTCGTACTCATAAGTTTCTACAGATAGATTTCGTCCACAGATTTCACAGATTTTCAGCAGGACTGAAGACCAAGCGCTTATGTTCGAGACTCGCGGCTCCAAAATTTAGTAATAGTCCGCGTGTGAGACCCGTTGCCTTTGGCTCATTGATCAGTTGCGCCTCGTCGGCGCCGGTGAGCGTCGAAATCGCCTTGGTCTCAACAATGACTGACTCGAAACAAACGAAGTCCGCACGATAAGCGCATGTCAGCAGCTTATTCTTGTAGCGGATCGGGAGGGCGACCTCGGTTTTAAATGGAATACCGCTCTCCTGAAACTCTAGTGCGAGCGCAGTTTGATAAACGAGCTCTAGCAAACCGCGACCGAGTTCGCGATGCACTTCCATCGCGGCGCCAATAATCGCGAAAGTTTCAGGATCCTTCTGCATTTGAATCTGCGTCAATCTGCGAAATCTGTGGACAACTAGTTTGCTGCTTTTCGAAGTTCGTCCGCTTTATCGGTGCGTTCCCACGTGAGCGAATCAACATCGTCAACACGCCCGAAATGGCCGTAATTGGTTGTTTTCCGATAGATCGGCCGAAGCAGACTGAGCTGCTTGATGATCTTGGCGGGCTTGAAATTGAAAACGTCCCAGATCGCGCGCTCCAGTTTTTCTTCGTCCACTTTGCCGGTGCAGAAAGTATCGACGCTCACGCTCACTGGCTCGGGGTGACCAATGGCGTACGCGAACTGCACCTCACATCGATCCGCCAAGCCTGATGCGACGACATTCTTCGCGATCCAGCGTCCCATGT
>CATPBS010000107.1 GCA_955652715.1 uncultured Candidatus Udaeobacter sp. | reverse complement strand
CTATGACGCGGTGAACGCGATGTTGCTCAATGAATTCCTCAAAGAGCATCGCAAAGTGGAAGAACAACAAGCGACGATTGCAGAGTTGAAATCTGGAATGAAGACTCTCGCTGCAACAGTGCGAGAGCAAGGATCACAGCTAAGGATGGTAAGTACGCAACTGGAACTCAATAGGCCGAAAATGACAGTGGCCGCAGAGAAGCGGTAAAGTTGTAGCGCGTTTGTAGCGGTGCTCGCCGCGGCGAGCACCGACTCGATTAGTCAGGTGTTTGACGCGGATTAGACGTTTGACACAAACGCATAACCGAGCGCGCTGAGGCCCGCGACCCCGGATAGGAAGGTCAACTGGTGAAGATTGTCAGGAAAGCGACTTCGATTGCGAGGGCTTCGTGAATATTGCGACCCAAGTGATCGCGCAATTCTTCCAGGCAACGGATACGTTTTAAGATCTCGGCGGTGCTGAAGCGGGTTGCGAGTGTAGCCGTTTCTTTGGCTGCACGCGGGAAATTCCGCTGCGCCACGCCGTTGCTCGCCCGCAGAACATCAGTCCACCAGCCGAATAATGTCTCGATCATCTTCGCGCGCCGTTGCAGGTAAAAACTTTCGGTAAGCGCTTTGTAGTATTCCTCCCGTACTTCTAACCACGCGCCGTCAGTAGCATCTTTGTAGCGTGTCACTTCTTGCTTCAATGCTTCCTCTGTTTCGCGCTTCACCTCCTCTCGCACCGTTCGAAGCAGAAGCTGAAATTCCTGAGCAAGCCTATAGGCAAACTGAATGGTCCAACCCCCTTGATGGGACGCTTGTTGGAGTAATTTCACTAGCTTCTCTTGTTCGTCATTGCGTTGCCGCTGGCCGTTTGGCTCGAGTGGAATCGCAATGCATCGGGAAAGAATTGTCTCCGGCAGAACCTCCGGCAAAGCACTTAGCAGAAGCAGCAAGGAATCCTTGGGCGGTTCTTCCAATGTCTTGAGAAACGCGTTCGCCGCCTCGGTTTGAAGCCGGTCGGCATCGGGGATGATGGCAACTTTGCGCCGGCCGTTTGATGCGCGCATCTGCAGCGCGTGCTCAAGATCCCGGATTTGCGCAATCACGATGCGTCGCGATTTCGATTCGGGTCGGGCAACGAAAATGTCCCGAGCCTTGGTTGAGAAAACATCTGTCGCCGGTGTGCCGTTAACAAGGCTGGCGAGATCAGCCGCCAGCAGCTGCTTGCCGCTGCCCGGTGGCCCCGTGATCAAATAAGCATGCGCAAGGCGATCCTGTTTATGGGCGCGGCGCAAATACTCAAACGCTGTGGTGCGCGAAAAAGCCATCTCAAGATTGCGGGTCGCGGCTCGAAGCAGTAGCGGCCGTTTTTGCGCCGCGCGGATTTTTCCGTAGCACCGGAAATCGCGCGGAAATTGTCGCCCAAATCTCGGTCTCGATCTGGTCTGGGTCGCCTGAACCGTCGATCAACACAACTCGATTTCGTTCGCGTTTAGCCAGGTGACGATATGCGTCGCGAACACGTTCATAAAACTCGGCGGGCTGTTGTTCCATCCGATCCGCTTTGCGCGGCTTCTGCATTCGGAACTCCGCCGTCGCGGCATCGACATCGAGCACGAACGTAATGTCCGGGACGCAATCGCCGACCGCAAAGGCGTTCAAGCCCTCGACAACCTCGCGATCCAAACTTCGGGCCGCGCCTTGATAAACAGTCGTGGAATCAAAGAAACGATCTGCGATCACGCACATGCCGCGTTCGAGCGCCGGCTTAATGGTCTCCCGTACGAGTTGGCTGCGGCTGGCCTCAAAGAGAAGCAGCTCGGTTTCCGGCGTCATGCTGGAATTATGCGGAGCAAATTGCAGAAGCTCGCGGATCGTTTCGCCAATTGGCGTGCCGCCAGGTTCGCGAGTTACCAGAAAAGGAATCCCCGAACGCTTAAGACGCCCGGCCAGTCTATGTACTTGGGTCGATTTTCCGCACCCTTCGGATCCTTCAAACGTGATGAATGGCAGCCGCGGCATGACTTCGATTGTGAAATAAAGCAGCTCAATTGTCGAACACGCGCCAAGGAATGGCGGCGCAAACCAGTGCGCTGAGGACAGTGTACACTACACTACAGCCAGAACCGAGATTTCCGCTCGGAGTTTTTCGGATTATTCTTAAGTCATGAAAAGTTTCTGGCTGGTGAAACAGGAACCGTCCTCGTACTCGTGGTCGGACTTTGTCGCGGAAGGCCAGACGAGTTGGATGGGTGTGCGTAATTACGCTGCGCGAAATAATCTGCGCAAAATGCGCAACGGCGATGAAGTGCTTTTCTATCACAGCGGTGAGGAGAAAGCCGTAGTCGGAATCGCGAAAGTAACGCGGACCGCCTATCGCGATCCGATCGCGAAGGAAGGTGATTGGTCGACCGTCGATCTTGCGCCGATCAAGCCACTGCGACGGCCAGTTACGCTGCGCGAGATCAAAGGCAATCCGCGACTGAAGGGAATTCCGTTGGTTCGGCAAACACGTTTGTCGGTCATGCCTTTGGCGGAGCCGGCGTTCCGCGAAATTGTGAAAATGGCTTCGAGTTAGGTGCATCGACTTCTCCGAAGACAATACCAAACCAATCGGCGAAGGCGCGATCGTTAGGCGGCAAAGCCGGATTTGTTTATTCAAGGTGTTGAGCCGCCTTCGCACCGCTACGGCGGGCCAAGGGACAACGCGTTCCACCTTTTGCCTTGTTCAAAGCTGCATCGGAGCCGAAAATTCCGAAATGAGTACGATTGCGGCAACAGAGTTCCTTCCACTCGTTGCAGCGGCCAGTGCCGCGAGCGATTTTATCGTTGTCTCTTTGCACGACGTCGCTCCTTCAACTCGGCAAATCGCGAACACAATTATCTCAGAACTGGCGCATCGCGGCGTGCGCGTCTGTTCTCTCCTTGTGGTGCCGGATTACCATCATGAGGGGCTGTTCACAAACGACCCGCAATTTGTGT
>CATPBS010000106.1 GCA_955652715.1 uncultured Candidatus Udaeobacter sp. | reverse complement strand
TCCTCTCTCCACGATAGCGAGCCCGGCTGAATCGTAGCCTCGATATTCAAGGCGACGCAATCCGTCGAGTAAAATTGGTGTCGCCTTAGCGCGCCCAACGTAGCCAACAATTCCACACATGTTTCTGGACTGTAGCGGCGGGCGTGCCGCCTGCAACGATTACAAAAGGTCTTTAGCGCCCAATGGAAAAAACAAAGACTGCTAACCTTGACTCACGCGAATGGACTTAAAAAAAGCAACTTTAATCTCCATCCGTGTACTGCCACGCAAAAAGAGTTGCCCCAAATTGCGGCCGCCAGATTATTGAGTGATAGCCATGCAAAACCAGCCGCAGCGCGATTCGCTTCCGAAAAATTCAACGCCGAAAGCCTACGCGGCGTTGCCACCGGGCACACTACAGCGAACGCTTGCAATCATTATGGGCGGTGGCGCGGGCACGCGTTTGTTTCCGTTAACAAAAGACCGTGCCAAACCCGCCGTGCCGCTCGGTGGGAAATATCGCATCGTCGATATTCCCATCAGCAATTGTCTGAACTCCGGGCTGCGCTCGATCTATGTACTCACCCAGTTTAACAGCATGTCGCTACATCGGCACATCCAGGCCAGTTACAAGTTCGATAATTTCTCGCGCAGCTTCGTGGACATTCTCGCCGCTCAACAAACGCCCACCGGATCGCAATGGTATCAGGGAACCGCCGACGCGGTCCGCCAAAACATGCGTTACTTCCTCGAGCGGCCGTATGATTACTACCTGATCTTGAGCGGCGACCAACTCTACCGCATGGATTTTCAGGCGCTGCTGCATCAGCACATTAAATTGGGCGCGGACATTACACTTGCCACCAAACCGGTAGCGCGGCATCAGGTTTCCGAGTTTGGCATCATGCAGAGTGGGGTCGATCGCCGGATCACGGGGTTCATCGAGAAACCGTTGGATGAATCTGGCTTACGTGAAATGAAGATGAGCCGGGAGCTGCTCCGTGCCATCGGTTCCAACGAAGAAGAGGAATTATTTCAGGCGTCGATGGGCATTTACGTCTTCAACCGGAACGTGCTCATAGAATCTTTGAAGAACGATCTCGTCGATTTCGGAAAACACATTATCCCGGCGTCGATCAAAGATCGGCATGTCAGCGCGTTCATCTTCAAGGGTTACTGGGAGGACATCGGAACGATCCGCGCGTTTTATGAGGCGAATCTCGATCTCACTGACCTCGTGCCGGAATACAGCTTCTTCGAGCCCGAGTCTCCGATCTACACGCATCCGCGTTTTTTACCGGGAAGTAAAATCAACGGTGCCACGCTGCGGCAGGCGATTATTTCGGACGGCTGCATTATCTCGGACGCGCATCTGGAGCGATGCGTCGTTGGGATACGCAGCGTAATTCAAAGTGGCGCGACCATCCGGAACAGCATCGTCATGGGCGCGGATTATTTTGAACTGGGGCAAACCGATTCCTCACAGCTACCCATTGGGATCGGGCGCAATTGCGTGATCGACCGCGCGATCATCGACAAGAACGCGCGCATCGCCGATGGCGTCGTGATTACGCCCGAAGGCAAACCGCAGAATCTCGACGCAGACAATTACTTCATCCGTGACGGCATCGTCGTGATACCGAAAGACGCTGTCATCCCAGCCGGTTTCTGGATTTGAATGGTTTAATCATAGCCGCGGTCGATAACCTCGGTTTGTGATTTGGTTTTCTGCCGCCGCGGTGAACGCCCGCGGCCCCAGCACCATCTCCTAGCGCCGATCGGTGGCCCCTGCGAACTGCCCACCCGTTTCCCATGGCTCCTGCTTGTTCCACGGGATCGAGGACTCGTGATGTTCGTCTGGATCCTTGACCAGAGCAGTTTCCTTCTGTGTCGCGCAAGAGGTCATCGTTATCGCTAATGCGCATAACAGAACGGGGACTACGTTTGTTCGAAGCTTACGGACTTGTGCCACCATAAATTACAATGTCTCCGGATTGTACTTGGACGCCGCGCGCCAAACTGTTGGTGATGATATCGCCGATGGCAGTCGCCGGTTCAACTGAAGAAATGCGAATTTTTCCAATCAGCGTGCCGTCCCGCACAACGAGCATTTCAGAGTTCGGTTCGACTCCCTGGCGCGCGCCGAGATTCAACACCACGAAATTGTAGGCCTGGTTATACGCGAGGACGTTGCCGCGCACACCCGCGCGATGGGGGCTGCTGGTTTCCCGCTGAATGGTCGCGGTTTCGCGCCGTTTTTTCGCTTCCTTGGGCTGCCCCGTGCGCTCCTGAGCCCCCTGGAGTTTTTCGGAGAGAAAAACTTTTTCTTTTTCCGCACTGTCGAGTTGACGGCGGAGATCATCGACTTGCGACTGTAAATCAGTAGTACTCTCCGCAGCCTTGGCCGAAGGACTGGCAGAGACGGAAGCATTCCCGTTCTTCCCCGCTTCTTCTACGCGCTTTTGCAGAGACGCAATCTCCTGCTGATTGGTATCCAACTTTGCTTGCAGATCGGCTTTCTCTTTCTGAACTTGCGCCAGATCTGCTTCGGCTTTTGCCGCGCGATTTTCAGCTTCGGCGACTTTGGCTTGCTGTTCCGCTCCGGCGGTTCCACCGGTTGGCGCATTTAGTTTCGGGTTCGCCTGACGACGCTCGGCCACATCCCGCGCGGCCTGCGCGTTGGCCGCATTCGTACGGAGAGCTATCAGTTTTTGGTTGTTCAAAAATCCGAAAAACGCCGCGAGCACTAGGAACGCGATGGTAAATCCGGTCACGCTTTTTGACGTGACTGCGAAAACCGCCGACTCCCTGGGCGTCATTAAGCGTGCTTTTTAACAGGGAATTATGTGAGGATGCAATTGCAATTTCGGGTTGGCGTCTGGAGGAACGCTTGAATCAGGATTGCGTTTCTCGATGTTTCAATCGATAGACACTTCGTGGGACAACAACACCGTGTAAAAGCTAAGCGTAAGCGCCGACGAGCTTATTTACAGCGTAAGAAAGCAGCGTTGCGAGCCAGCGCGACGCGGCCGGCTCCAGGCAAGCAACGGCCAAAGCAGGAGCCTGCTCGCACGGAGTAGTTTTGATTCGAATCGTTGGACGAACCCCGGTTCGCTGGCCGATTCAGTAGAGTCTCGCAATGCCGGAGCGCGCTCGTTATCTGATCGTCGATGGCCACAGCATTATTTTTGCGTGGCCAGAGTTACGTAAACTTCACGCCCGCCGTTCCTCGCTGGCGCGCGAAGCATTAACCCAGCAGTTACGCAATTATCAGGATTGGACCGGTGTGCGCGTGGTAGTCGTGTTCGATGGCAAGGGGAAAAAGGTCAGCGCGACTTCTGAACCGGGCGAAGTGCAGATTTTTTATTCGCGCAGCGGACAACAAGCCGACTCGATAATTGAGCGATTGGCGAGCAAATACGCAAAGCGGTTCGAGCTGATGGTAGCGACTTCCGATTCCATGGAAGCGCAAACCGTGCAGGCATTCGGCGCAGACTGGATTTCTCCCAAAGCGTTGCGCCGGCTTCTTTCCAGTGCGCGACGAGCTTAGATCCCCAACTTCTTTTCGATTTCTTTCATGCGCGCGAAGAGTTTTCCTAGTCCGCGGATCCAGGCAATTTGTTGTTTCACTTCATCGATCGGTCCCGCAGGGGAACCGAAC
>CATPBS010000105.1 GCA_955652715.1 uncultured Candidatus Udaeobacter sp. | reverse complement strand
TCTTTGGATTGGTCGTTTTTGCGCTCGCGATCTCTGGGTTGCTCGCAGCACTCACCGTCAGACGTAACCCAACACGGGCGGGGAAATTGGCTACGGTGGGATTCTTGTTGAACGGTCTCAGCCTCGTAATTCCAATTTTGGTGCTCGTTTTAGCAGTTGGTCGCCTCCTGATGTCGGCCGGCGGCGTAAGGAATCGCTGAACCAGACGTTAGGCCTCTCCTGGCCGTATTCCGAATTTGGCCAGCGCAGCGATCGTCTTTTCCATCGGCAGGCCGACGACGTTTGTGAATGAGCCTTCGATTTTCGCGATTATCTCGGTACCGCTTCCTTGCGCGGCGTAAGCGCCGGCCTTGTCGAGCGGGTCCACTTTCGCAAGGTAATTTTTAATCTTCTCACTGCTCAGGCGGCGAAAACGGACACGCGAAATATCATGAAGAACCGCCGATCGTCCGGATGTCTGGTGGTAAATCAAAACCGCCGAACAAACTTCGTGGGTCCGTCCGCTCAGGCGCCGGAGCGTCTGTGCGGCTTCATTCAAATCCACCGGCTTACCGATGATTTCATCGGCCAGCGCGACGAGCGTATCGGCTGCGATCACTACGGCGTCGGGATGCGTCTGTGCGACAGACATTCCTTTGCGAATGGCATTCAAGAGCGTGACCTCGCTTAGCGTCAGAGCGACATCGAATAGTTCGGCAACGCACGGCGAGACCGTTTCGAATTCAAATCCGCCTTCGGCCAGCAATGCAGCTCGCCTTGGTGAACTTGATGCCAGCACAAGTAAGGGCATGGCTACGAACTCTAAAAGCAGCCGTAGCGGCTGCAACCATCGCAACCTTCGAGGCGTCCCGCCTGCCGCCTAAGAACTCATGAGCTTCTCCTCGCTCGAAATTCTTCCGTTATGGATTTGGCGACACAAATGGAGTCGCGTTTTTGTTAAAGATATCCGGCAGCTTTGTTTCTTTAAAATCAGCAGGCACGGCAAACTGGCTATCCGCAATCGAGTCGAGACTTATATCTGTGACAGTACTCGTAATTTCCGTCGGGTGCCCCGGGGCGCTGGCGCCGTGCCCGCCCGCGTTTTCCTTGCCGACGATCATGCGCATCCGGATCGGCAGGCCGGGGAAATCGCGAAAATCGGGCATTTTCGTATTGGCGGCGTCCCAGAACTCGGATTTGATCGATTGGAGTTGCGCCAGGACGGCAGCGCCGTTGGGATAGTTCGGCGCGATCCAGTAGGTAGCCTTAAAATCGGTTCCGTCGCAGGTATATTGCTCGGTATCATAGCCGTTGATCATTTCCCTCTGGCCAGTGGATGTAAGTTTGGGGTTTTCGGAGCCTGCCTTGTTGCTGCTAAACTTGTTTAACATGTCCGCGATGGCTCTCATTTTATCCGGTGAAAGGCGGACGACAGTCTTCTGGTCATTCAACAGATTGATTAACTCGCCAGTTCTTCCATCGAAAATCGCAGTGACTTGCGGAGAAGCATCAATACGCGCTCTATCGCCTTTGACTTTGATGGTCATATTGCTAGCCGCGGCGAGTGCAGCGGGGGTTGCTTGCGCCTTTTGACTGTGGCTCGCGGGTTGCACTGTTGTTGAATAAACGATCGTGAGGTCTGCGCGGACCGGAAGGATGCCAAAAGCAGCCAGAACCAGCGAATAGAACGCAATCTTCATATCTTAGAAACTAGATCGCGGGCGTCGATCAATATGGCCGCTTCAAACGGCCGGTTACGCCGACTTCTGCGTCTTCAGCAACTTGATAGCGTCGCGTAACTCGGCCGCGCGTTCGTAGAGCTCCTTTGCAATCGCAGTTTCCATCTCGCGTTGCATGATCTCCAATTTCGAAAGCGGGCGCTTGGTCTTCACTTCTTCAAGCCATTCGTCGAGAAACGCGATCTCCGAGCTTTTCGACACCAACTCTGGAAAATTTGACTGTTGCAGGAAATCCGCAATCGCGTCGCGGCCGCGCTCAATTTCGGCCATGGCCTCGGCAAATTTTCCCTGGCCGAGTAAAATGGATGCCTTCGCTCGCGTATTCATCATGAGCACGTAAGGCCTGAACTGCTGCAGGGCCCAGGAAAATTCCTCGCGATCTGTGTGCTGGGCGACGAAACTAAAAAGATCGAGATTGCGTTGCGTGTCGCGCACCACGCCTTCGAAATCGTTGATCTGAAACAGGCTCAGGTAACGATGATAATATTGGATGCCTTCCTGTTGAAGCTCCGCGCATTGCTCGGGTGTGAGTTCGTAAGTCTCGCCTTTTCCCTCGGCACGGGCCGCTCGCTTTTGATAATATTCCAGGAGCGATTCGCAATGGTGCGGACGCCGGCCATCTGGCCGGCCGGTGATTTCCATTTGCAACACCCCGAGATCGACTCGCAGTTGCAATTTCTCGCGGCCATCCAGGCCCGTGATCTTGCGCACTTTGATACTGCCACTCTCGTGTGGCCAATCTTTCAAGACGGTATTGAGATCCAAGCTCATCGTAGAGGAACATCCGACACTTCGCGTTGCCTTGTCAATAAATCGTAGCGACGGCACACTGCGGTCGCCGCCGCGACACATCGCGGCACAATGTCCCGACCGCGTGCACTTCGGCAGGTGCCTACCGCGCGCGCGAAGTTCGCGAGGAATTTCGGAGTCGCATCTGTAGCGCGCAACTTTCCACTAGTCACTAGTCGCTCCTCATTTAGCTTTGCATCGTGGAGGACTCAATCGAAACGTTTATTCGTTTCCTCGCAGTCGAGCGCGGCCTTTCTGAAAATTATCAGCTCTCCACTCAAAGATCGCTGAGCGATTTCGCGAGCTGGTGTGCTGCCAGTAAAAAAAATGATAATCCCCGTGCTGTGACTCTACCTGTCATGACCGAATATCTTGCTGGGCGCAAACGCGCTGGCCTTTCCGCCTCTTCGATTAAGTTGATCGTAGTTGCATTGAAGATTTTCTTTCGATTTTTGGCCGCTAAAGGAACGATTGAACGCGACCCGGCTGAGGCATTGGCGCTCCCACGGATCGAGCGGTATCTCCCGGAAACGCTCAACGAATTGCAAGTGGAGCAATTCCTGGAAAGCATCGACCCGAAAGCTGTTCACGGCTTGCGCGATCGCGCGATGATCGAGTTGCTTTACGCAAGCGGGCTTCGCATCTCCGAGTTGGCAAATGCCCGGCTGGAGAATTTCAATTTCGAGGAACGCGTCGTGCGTGTGACTGGAAAAGGGAACAAGACCCGCTTGGTGCCGGTCGGCCGAAAAGCATGCGAAG
>CATPBS010000104.1 GCA_955652715.1 uncultured Candidatus Udaeobacter sp. | reverse complement strand
TTGATTTGCACTAATGCTTCGCCAAGCTCCCGCTTGATTCCTTGGTCGACCAGCCATTCGTTCGGTTCCACGCCGAAGTATTTTCCGCGATTCAGGTAGGGAATTAACAAGCGCCCGATTCGAAGCGAACCGCAGCCGATATCGAGCAATGAATGATGCTGGCGCATGCCTAGCGTCGTGAGGAGGTTGAACGTCATCGCCGCGATGAGATCGTAATCTTCCGGGGGACCAACGTACGCGCGGTAATGCGAATCGCCCGGCTTTAGGCCAACGCCAAGATCTTCGCTATCGTCCGAAGTCGCTTGCATGTCACGTCACTCGTTTAAGGGTGGCGCGGTCGAAACCCTTCAGCGCGTCTTCTGGTTTATCTGGGAATCCAACCACGCCGTGCGACCGGTCGAATTGATAGATGCGCGTCGGTGGGCGTTTCCGGAAAGGAAATGCGCGAAGTTTATCGCCATTTAGCGCGTCCACTGCGCCCGGAACCCGACACGCTTTTACAGCCAGAGCGTAAAGGTTGTCTCTGATGCCGGTAGCGGAACTGATACAGTTCGACAGTTCGTTGGGATCGCGCCTGCGATTGAAGAGTTGTTCCCGGCCGCCATTAGCCATGAAAATGTACTTCCACTCGTCGGTCACGACCATGACTTTGAAATCATGCGAGCCGGGAATTTCAATCATACCAACTAAATACTGGCGCTGCGCGCATTCGCCTCGGACCATTTTAAGGACGTCGATCCCCTCCCGCGGCTCGCATCCGCCGGCCGCCTGCGTCGCAATTCCGAAAAGATCTGCCAGGCTGATCAACTCACTCCGCACAGTTCCGGCGGGCAGCGTTGCCGGCCAGCTGAGCAGCAAAGGGAAACGGCAGGCGGCCTCAAAGAAGTTTTGTTTTTGCCAGCCATGATGATCACCCAAAAGGTCGCCATGGTCGGAAAAAAAACAGATAAGAATGTTCTCCGAGTTCGGCCGCGCTTCGATTGCATCAAGGATTTGGCCAAGGCAATGATCGAGATAACTAATCTCGCCGTAGTATCGGGCCTTCACGATTTTCGCCAGCGCCGGGTTGATGGCGTCCGCCCAGATGGCGTATCGCATGTAGGGAATTTCTTCGTCCAAATGATCTTCCTCTACGCTGCCGAGAACCAGCTCCGGCATTAGATCGGGGTTGTACATTCGATTGAAAGGAATTGGCGGGGCGAGCGGCGGATGCGGCCCCACAAACGATACAAATCCAAAAAAGGGGCGCGAATCATCTGACTTTGCAATCTCCTCCACAGCGCGATCGGCCGCCCACCACTCCGCGCCCAACTCCGCTGGAAGCGGACTGCGCTGTGGAAGGTAATACATCTCGCTGCGTTCCCCCATTGGTTGTTCCAGGAAATCGAATTCTGGATGGTTGAGAGCTAGCCACAAAGCGTAGTCATCCCCCTGACGCTTGGAGGGATGGTAAGTTTCTTCACTGCGCCACAGCGTTTCATAACCGAGGTTCTCGTTCCACGGGTGGGTATGAAATTTTCCAATTCCAAACGTTCGGTACCCGAGGTGCGACATCACTCGGCCGAGATACGGCCCGCAACGGGCTTCCATTTCCAACGGCTGCCCCGCCACCGGATCGGCCTTTGCATTACTGAAGACGCGCGTTGTCGCCGGCTCACACCCGGTTCGGATCGTATATCGAGCGGCAACGCAAACCGGACACGTGGCGTATGCATTAGTAAAGGCGATTCCTCTTCGCACCAGACGATCGAGGTTAGGCGTATAAATGTGCGAGTTACCGAGCGCAGCGATCGTATCGAACCGCTGCTGGTCGGTCATGATAAACAATATGTCCGGCCGGCTTACTGACATTTTTGTTTCAAGGGGGAGCGCCCGCGCAGGAGCTGGATTGGCAATCGGATTGATCTAAGCGTTCGCGATGTCGTTCCCAGTCAGGCGGCGAAATGCTTCGAGATATTTCGCAGAGGTTTTTTCGATAACATCCTTTGGCAGGCGCGGGGCTGGCGGGGTCTTGTCCCAATCGAGCGTCTCCAGATAATCGCGGACGAATTGTTTGTCGAAACTGGGTGGACTCTGGCCAACGGCGTATTCGTCCATCGGCCAGAAGCGTGACGAATCCGGCGTGAGGCATTCGTCGATCAAGAGCAAGTCACGGTCGACGACGCCGAACTCAAATTTTGTATCTGCGACGATGATTCCGCGCTGGGCGGCGTGATCGCGCCCGCGCGAATAAATTTCGAGGCTTAGCGCTCTCACGCGGTCCGCGAGTTCTTCACCGAGGATCTGAGCACATCGTTTCATGTCGATGTTCTCATCATGACCTTCTTCTGCTTTCGTCGCAGGCGTGAAGATTGGCTCCGGCAGTTGCGAAGCCAGCTTTAGTCCTGACGGGAGCCTTATCCCGCAAACGCTCTGCGATTGCTGATATTCTTTCCAACCAGACCCGGCGAGGTAGCCGCGCACGACGCATTCCACCGGCAGCGGTTTCGTTTTCCTTACGATCATCGAACGCCCGGCAAGTTGTTCGCGAAACGGCTGCAAATCCTTCGGGAACTCTTCAAAATCTGCCGTGACAAGGTGGTTTTCGATTTTGTCGAAACGCTTGAACCAGAACGCGGAAATCTGGTTGAGCACTGCGCCCTTGTACGGAATTGGATCGGGAAGGATGACGTCAAAAGCCGAGATCCGATCCGTGACGACAAAGAGCAGCGTCTCCCCAAGATCGAAGACTTCGCGCACCTTGCCGCTGCGCAATTTTGTGATGCCGGGAAGTTCAATCGAGGATTGTGTAACGGTTTGCATTGGCGAACGCTCAACGCTCAGCGTTCAAGTTTCAACGCCCAATTCAGAATTCTGTTCGTTGAGGGTTGGACGTTGAGCGTTGGACATTGGACGTTGGATTCCTTCTATGGCCGGAATCGTTGTCAAACCGCGTGCGCGAATTTTGCACGGACACGATTGGGTGTTTTCCAGTGAAGTGCTCAAGGTTTTTGGAAATCCGGCGGATGGCGATGTTATCTCACTCAAGGACGGCAAGGACCGTTTAATTGGCAGCGCCATATACAATTCGAAATCACAGATTGTGGCGCGCCGTTTCTCGCGGCGCCGACAGGATCTGGATCTTGATTTCTTCCGGCGCCGCATTGCGCAAGCTTGCGAGTATCGCGACCGGCGAAACGTCGATCCTAGACTGCGCCGAGTAGTGTGGAGCGAAAGTGACGGTCTACCCGGCTTGATCATCGATCGCTACGGCGATCATTTCGTCTTACAAACGCTCACGCTGGCGATGGACATGCGAAAAGATTCGATCACGGCTGCAATGGTCGATCTGTTCGGTAACGTCGCCATGATCGAGCGAAACGATGCGCCGATCCGCAAAGCAGAGGGATTGGAATTACATAGAGGCGTTTTGAGTGGAACTCCTTCGCAAGTCGCGATCGAAATTGAGGGTGTAAAGCTCGAAGTCGATCTGTTGCATGGTCAAAAGACGGGTTTTTATCTCGACCAAAAACACAATTACGGAATTGTTGCGGGATACGCGCGAGACCGGCGCGTGCTTGATTGCTTCACAAACCAGGGAGCATTTGCATTGGTGTGTGCGCGTGCAGGCGCGGCGGATGTGACGGGCGTTGAAGAAAATCGCGAGAACATTGCCGCCGCGGGACGAAACACGGCGCGCAACCAACTGAAAGCGCAGTGGATAGAGCAGGATGTGTTTCAATTCCTGCGCGCGGCTGAAAAAGCGGAAGCACAGTACGACCTGATTGTTCTCGATCCGCCATCGTTCACAAAAACGAAGAGCGGACTGCGCGACGCGCTGCGCGGGTATCGAGAATTACACATGCGCGCGTTCAGGCTTTTATCGAAAGACGGTTTGCTGGCGACCTTTTCGTGCTCGCATCACGTGAGCGACGCGGCATTCTCGGAAACAGTCACAGATGCGCTTGTGGATGCGCGGCGTTCCGCGCGACACGTGCGCCGGTTCGAGCAGGCACCTGATCATCCGGTTCTGCCTACGATTCCTGAAACAGAATATTTCAGGGGTTTTCTTCTCGAGATGATGCCTGGACGCTGACGCCCAAGGACCAAATTCCAGCTCGAACAAGAATTTTTCGTGCGTTGTCGACGGAAATCTCTGGAATTCTGAAGTGAGCCACTTAATATGCGCTACGGCCAGCCCGGACGGTGTCTTGATTTGTCATGGCAGAAAAAATTCGACCGGTTGAACAAATGCTCGAGTTAAGCGAGGACGAAGCAGTGTCGGCCGAGCATCTGGACTCGCAGGTGCAAAAAGCGCAGGAGCAATTGCTGCAGCTCAAGCGCCAGCAGGAGCAGATCGAAAAGCAAAAACGCGAATTGGAAGAACTGAGCCGGCGCCAGTCGGAATTGGAAAATGGCCGGGCGGAAATGACCGACAAGCTGACACGCGCGCTGGTCGTGCTCGAGCGCGAAGCGTACAGTGCGCAAAATCGGCTGGAGCAAATCCGGGCGACTCGGGAAAGTTTCGCTCAACATTTGGAATTAATTGAAGCGATCGATCCCAGAAACTGGAATCCGTCAGATTTGCACAAGGAACTGAGCCGGGCTTTGAGCACGGTGGACGACGCGCGCACCGAGTACAGCGAACAACGCAGCCGGTTGCAAGCAGCCGGCACAACCGCTGGTGAGGCATCGTTGCCTGAGGTTGGGCAGGACGTTTACGAAAGCACCGAAGGGCGTTCGTTTTTTCAGTGGTTCCAGATCGGCGTCGCTCTCACTTTGCCGCTGATTGTTTTTGGCGCTGTTGCGCTTGCCATTTTCTTCTGGATGGCCAGTCGGTGATGGCGATGTTTCGTCGTTCGCGCAGATCAACCCCGCCGTTTCGCCACAGGCAACAAGAGATAACGCGACAAGAAACGGAACTGCGCCAGAAGCTCGACAAACTCGAGCGCATGGTTACAAAAGAGCAGCCGACTGCGCAGAACAAATCTCCAGCGCGAGGAGAGGAACGGGGTGCGAAGGGTACGAACACCCAGAAGCGATTTCACGTCTCCCTAGCGCTGGACGGCGATGCCCTCGATGCTGGCCGCAGCGCACGACGGCCTCGTTTACTGCGCAAAGAGCGGCGGGAAGGCAATATCATATTTCTTTTTCTTCTGGCCGCGCTCGCGGTCGCTGTCATGTGGCTCATCAGCCATCTGCATTCTTGAGGAGCAACCATGGCCAGAAATTCGGATCTCGATGTCGCGTACGTTGCCAAGCTGGCGCGAATAAATCTGACTGAAGCCGAGGCTGAGCTTTTTCAGAAGCAGTTGGAGGACGTGCTTAAGTACGTCGAAAAACTTCATCAGGCAGACGTGAGTGATGTGGAAGCGGCTGGACATGGCCTTCCAATTTTCAATGTGTTCCGCGAGGACGCGCCGCGCGACTGGTTCACAGCAGAGAAAGCGCTGAGCAACGCGCCCCGACAGGCGAATGGCCTTTTTATTGTCCCGAAAGTGGTGGAATGACGGAGAAAGATCTGCCGGCGCTGAGCATCGCCGACCTGCAGTCGCTATTGCGTCGCCGCGAAATCTGCGCGCGCGAGGTCGTTAATGCGCTGCGAGCTCGCATCGAAGCGGTTGATCCAGACATCGGCGCTTATCTCTCGCTCGACATGGACGCTGCCGCGAAGGAGGCGGAGGAGTCGAATGTCGATCTTCCGTTGGGCGGAGTGCCACTTGCGATCAAGGACATCATCAACGTCATGGGTCAGCCGTGCACCTGTGCGTCGAAGATTTTGCAGAGTTATCGCGCCACCTACGACGCCACCGTAATTCGAAAATTACGAGCAGCGGGTGCGATTCCGTTTGGCAAAACCAACTTGGACGAATTCGCAATGGGCTCGTCCACCGAAAATTCCGCCCTCAAATTGACGCGCAATCCGTGGGAGTTGTCGCGCGTGCCGGGTGGGTCAAGTGGCGGTTCGGCAGCAGCAGTCGCCGCGGATGCAGCGTTCGGCGCGCTGGGCACAGATACTGGTGGCTCGATTCGGCAACCGGCTGCGCTGTCGGGTATCGTTGGTTTCAAACCGACTTATGGCCGCGTCTCGCGATTCGGTCTGGTCGCGTTCGCTTCATCACTCGACCAAATCGGACCGTTAACCAAAACTGTCCGCGACGCAGCCTTGATCATGAACGCGATTGCAGGACATGATCGGCAAGACAGCACCTCTCTCGACGAACCCGTGCCTGACTACGCCGCGAGGCTCGGCCACGATTTGCGCGGAGTCCGGTTGGGTTTGCCCAAGGAATATCTAATCGAAGGGATTGATCCACAGGTCAAAGCCGCGATCAACGCCGCAGTGAAACAGATGAATTCGCTAGGCGCGGAGATTGTCGACGTGTCGTTGCCAACTACTGAATACGCGATTGCAGTCTATTATATCGTGGCTACGGCGGAGGCTTCGGCAAACCTAGCTCGCTTTGATGGCGTCCGTTATGGATATCGAGCGGAAAATGCCAAAGACATGCTCGATCTTTATGGCTGCACTCGCGAGGAAGGTTTTGGGCCGGAAGTGAAACGGCGCATTATTCTCGGTACTTACGTTTTGAGTTCTGGCTATTACGACGCCTATTATTTGCGCGCGCAAAGAGTACGTGAGCTGATTCGCCAGGATTTCGCCAAGGCTTTCGAGAAAGTTGATGCACTGGTTTCGCCGACCTCGCCAGTGCCAGCGTTTAAGTTAGGCGAACGCGCGGCCGATCCATTGCAAATGTATCTCGCCGATATTTTCACGATCGCAGCGAACCTGGCCGGAATCTGTGGAATCAGCGTGCCTTGCGGTTTCGCCGAGGTCGATGGGCGTCGCCTGCCGATCGGATTGCAGTTGTTAGGTAAAGCGCTCGATGAAGCGCGCATTTTGCAAATCGCACACGCATACGAGCAGACCACAGACTGGCACAAGGCGCGTCCGCCCATCGCCGCCGCTGGGCGTAAAGCGTGAAAAATTCAGTCGCACCCCCGAAAGTCCTTGGGGCGCTCAATCGCCGAGTCAACAGCATGTCCGGGCGTCGCACATTGCTCGTGGTCTTTGTCGCGACGGGGATTGTATTTTCTGCTCTGCCACTCCTGCGCTATTTCAGGGGCCACACCCTCTTTGATTACACACTGTGGTACGACACGGGCAAACATGTGCTCGCGGGTCATGAAATTTATTTCTTTCGTTCAGGGAAGTACGATTTCATGTATCCGCCACCCTGCGCGCTTTTTCTCGCGGCTGCGAGCCTGCTGGGACAGGGCGGATTGATTGTAGTCCTGGTCGCGATCAACTCTGCGGCCTGGTTTTTTAGTGCCCGGCTGAGTGCTCTTCTCGCCGGCGGAATGGCTGGCGCAAGAAATGTCTGGCTTTATCTCGTTCCGAATGTGCTCGTGATCGTTTACATCTGGTCCAGTTACCACCTCGGACAGCCGAGCCTTGTTTTGCTCGCACTGATGCTCGGC
>CATPBS010000103.1 GCA_955652715.1 uncultured Candidatus Udaeobacter sp. | reverse complement strand
CCGTGCAACCGGTCGAAAGATTTGCTCCTTTGAGGACTTGCTGCCATGTCTTGCCGGCATCAGTCGTTTTGTACAAACCGCGGTCGGGCGAGTCGCTCCACAACGGGCCCGGCGCCGCGGCGAAGACCGTGTCGCTATTTCTCGGATCAACGACGACTCGCGAAATGCGTTCCGATTTTTCCAAACCAGTGTGCCTCCACGTTTCACCCCCATCTGTTGACTTGTAGATTCCGTCACCGATGGAAACGCTGTTGCGCGTCCACGATTCACCAGTCCCGACCCATACGTTTTTCGAATTCTTAGGATCAAGCGCGATGGCGCCGATCGATTGGACATGCTGTTCGTCGAAGACCGGCCGGTAGCGCGTCCCGCTGTCGTCAGATTTCCAAACACCGCCACTGGCAGCACCCACAAAGAGCGTGATCTTGCCCGAGGGCTCGCGGGCACCCGCGATCGCGGAGATGCGTCCGCTCATCGTTGCGGAACCTATGTTGCGCGCGCCCACACCGGAGATCGTGGCCGAGTTGTAGGTTGGCTGCTCCGCGTAAACGGCGATTGAGCCAAGACACAACACACCAACGATCGCCTTGAGAAAAAAAGGGAGTAAACGCATGAAAAAATGAATCACTTCGAAGTCGGAAAATGAAAAATGGCGTCATCCACCGGCACGTTAGCTTCTACTTTGTCGATGATAATTCTTTGTTTGTCCGGCGCTCCTTTGCGCCCAGACTCGATTGAGCTCGGAACGAACACGCCCCCCGCCTTTTCATAGTCCCCGAAATCTGTCTCCACCTCTTCGTAGGCGCCGTGCCGCATCCGTCCCGTCACAATTCGAATTTCCAGGAAGTGATCAGGATCGAGATAAACAAAACTCACGTCGCCATTCTTACGCACGACTTTCAACTTGTGCGCGGGCGTGCCATCAACGTCTTCCGTTCCGAGGTATTCGACGGTGCTTCCCTTCTCTTTCCAATCAATGAGTGCCCCGTCGATCTCGGTGTCCTCGACCAATGCTTTGACGTCATCGGCGGACATGCGCTCGGGATCTTTGCGTCCGAAGAATGGTGACACTTTCCATCCTTCCTTGCCGTCATACGCCTCGATCTGGGTCATTCCCTGAAGAGAAGCCTCAGTGCGCACTTCCTCAGGGCGCTTCTTGATTTGGAGATAGGCCAGTTCGATCTGGCCCTGCTGCACCAACAGCTTGCCCGTGAGGCGCAGCGATTGCAGACTATGCAGCGCGGTTGCGCCCCCTTTGGCTTCGATGTTCTTGGTGACCAACTCATCGGCCGTGGGCTGACTTTTATCCTGGGCGAAAACTACCGGCACGATGAGCGCGGCAAAAATGAGAGGAGTTAGGAAACGCAGATGCATATGAAGTTTGCGAGACAGATATCAGACAGCGCAGCGTCACCGATATTCAAAGGAATTCGCAAAGCAAGCTGTTCCTCATTGATCAAAATTTAACCCGAAGGATCAGGGTGGCGACGAAAGTGAACCCCGGCGATTTGCGGAGCGGGCGGAGAGCAAATTTGAGATCCGCGCCGAAGCCGTCGAACATCGTTTGGCCGTCGCAATAATGCTGAAAGCGGGGCGCCGATACGGCGAGCTCCAACAAGTTCCTTTCCCTGGCGTTGGAGTACATGTGCACCAGACGCGCCGGTTCTTTGAACGGCAGGCCGCGCAGAAAGAGATCGTGAATCAGGCTGAAAATGGCGGTGTTCGCGCCGATGCCGAGGGTGAGCGTGAGGACAGAGAGTAAGGTGAACGCGGGAGACTTGCGGAGTTGGCGGAGTGCAAACTTTAGATCAGCAATCATCATTCTCCTTTAGCAATCCAGCCATCGCGCAGTTGAATGATGCGTTTGCCGTAGGAGGCGTTCTTCTCCGAGTGCGTCACCTGGACGATGGTCACGCCTTCATCATTAAGCTTGCGAAAGAGCTCCATGATTTCCTCGCCCTGACTGGAATGCAGGTTTCCCGTGGGTTCGTCGGCGAGCAGAAGCTTCGGTTCAGCGATGATTGCCCGCGCAACACCGACCAGCTGTTGTTGCCCGCCAGAAAGCTGACGCGGGTATAAATCTTTTTTACCGACGATTTGGAAACGGTCGAGCATGTCGGCCACGAGCGCGGCGCGCTCACTTTTGCTGTAGCGGCGATACGACAACGGGATATCGAGGTTCTCGTAAACCGTTAGGTCATCGAGCAAATGGTATTGCTGAAACACGAAGCCGATCTGCTCGTTCCGCAGCGTCGCGCGTTCCTTCGGCTTTAAATGATGGACTGGCGTTTCGCCCAAGAAATATTCACCGCTCCAGCCGTGGTCGTGCATCCCGATAATGTGCAACAGTGTCGATTTGCCTGCGCCGGAGGGGCCCATCACGGAGACAAAGTCGCCTTCGTGGACTTCCAGATTGATCTCGCGCAAAACGTAAAAGAATTTCTCCTTCGCGAGAGGATAACTGCGTTCCAGATTTCGGAGACCGATCATACGTTTACTCGGCGTGTAATGCCTGGGCTGGATTCACCCGCGTAGCGCGTCTCGCTGGTAGCCACGTGGCGATAAGTGCGGCAACGGTCAGCACCGCCGGTGCGACCGTAAAAGCAACCGGATCAAAGGCGCCAACTCCGTAAAGAAATCCACTGACAATTTTTGCGGTCGCGACAGCCAGGAGCAGGCCGATGGCAACTCCGCTGACCAACATGATGGAGCCTTCCCGCATGATCATTCGCAACACCGCTCCGGCTTGCGCTCCGAGCGCCATCCGAATGCCGATCTCACGCGTGCGTCGCGCCACCGAATAAGCTTTGACTCCGTAAAGACCCACTACGGCCAGACCCAGCGCAAGTCCGCCAAAGATGGAAAACAAAGCCGCGCCCGCGCGAACAAGCCAAAGATCCAGGTTCGAATCAAGATGTTGAGCGAAAGTTCGTAGCGAAAGGATTGGGATTGAGGGATCGAGATCGCGCACTGTGCGACGGAGCAAACCGGCCGTGGTGGCTTCGTTTCCGGGAGGGAGCGAATGAAACCGAACAATAAGCGAAATATCGCTTTGGAATCCGCGTGCGAACGGCAAGTAAATCCCGCCGGCCAGCTCCTTTTCAAAGAGGGCGTGGCGCGTGGACGGCACAATGCCGACTATTTCGATCGTCTCTTCCTGCTTCTCCCTTTCATTCAAATCAGCACTCCTTCCAGCGTGCGCGCCTCCGGTGTCCGAGGCCGACGGGGCATTTGCCGCCGCGTATTGAATGCGTTGTCCAAGCGCGTCATCATCCGGCCAGAGTTTCTTTGCCAAAGCCTCGTCAATAATCGCGACCTTCGGACCGGACTGGGTCGTCTCCGCTTCGGTGAACGCGCGACCACGCACGACTGGCAATCCAACCGTTGCAAAATAATCTGCGCCGACGCTGTTCCATGAGGCCTCGAAAGCAAGGCCTTCAGCAGCGGTCGCCGGCCTGGCGTCAGGAGCGAGATGGAGACCGGCGCGTTGGACTTTTCTGGTTGACTCAAACATTCCGAAGGGAACGATTGAACAAATGCTCGCGTGCTCCACGCCCGGCAGCGCCGCCAGTCTGTCGTTCAAGTTGCGATAAAGTTCCTGCGCGTGTTTCGGTTCGTAACCTGCCAGACTCGCATCGACTTCGAGAATGTAGCTTGCACCCGGTTTTAGTCCGGTATCAACGGACGCGGCTTTGCCTGCACCACGAATGAACAAAGCTGCCGCGGTGATCAGCGCGAGCGAGAAGGCGATTTGCACGACCACGAGCGGATGGCGCGGCAAAAATTTCCAGTGCCGGCGCACCACATCTTCCCCGGCATGTTCCTTCAGATCAGTCACGACCGCGCTGCGCGAGATTTTCAAAGCCGGTCCGAGCGCAAACATGAGCGTGCCAAGCAGGCAAAATCCAAACGTCGCGGCCAAAATTGCGGGGTTCGGTCCGGTCAACCACACAATGTCGAGCGGCATTAACCTGCGCATTGAAGCGACCAGAAAATCGGACGACCAAAGTCCAAGAACGAGTCCACCTGCACCGCCGAGTACCGCCAGCGCGAAACCTTCAGTGAGAAGCTGGCGAACGATGCGCCAACGGCTGCCGCCGAGCGCGAGACGGATCGCAATCTCTTTGCGGCGCGCCGTCCCGCGTGCGAGCAGCATGTTAGCGAGGTTAAGGGATGCTACCAGCAACACCACCACCGCCATCCCAAGCAGCAATGGCGCGATGACTTTTATCCCGCTCTCGGTCCCGGGATTGTTACTTACCGAATTACGCGACACCGGAGCGGTCATGAATGTCTGATCCTTTTGTTCGACGGGGTAAGCTTTTTCTAAATTGGCTGCAAGCCCTTCGAGCGCAGGCTTGGCCGCGGCTGCGGTCATTCCAGGTTTAAGCCGGCCCATGATGCGCAACTGCGTTCCTTTGCGATCGTCGATCGTGGTCTTGTTGTCCGAACCAAAATCGTTCGCTACCTGATCGTAAACACTCATCGGCAACCAAACTTCCGGGGAGAGAATTTTCATCGTGCCGACAAAACCCTTCGGCGTAATTCCGACGATCGTGAACGAGCGGCCGTTGATCAGTAAGTGAGAACCGAGCACGCCTGGATCGAGGTCATGCTTTGCCCAGTAACTGTAACTGACGATCGCGACCTGCGCGTTGTGGCCTGGCGTTTCCTCCTCCGGGAAAAATGCACGGCCGCGCGCCAATGGAACGCCGAGGACGGAGAAATAGTTCGAGGTGACGACGGCACTGAAGGCGCGGCGCGTATCGCCTTTCTGGCCGAGACCGATGAAGGCCACATTGAAGCTCGTTACGTCACTGAAAACGGTGTTCTGCTGGCGGATATCGAGATAAGTGGGATAAGAAAAACCGCGGAATTTCTTTGGATCCTTCTTGTCCTGAGAAAAGAGCTGCACCATTTCGTGCGGCTTGGCGTAAGAGGGAGGAGCAAAGAAAAGCGTGTTTACCAGGCTGAACACAGCGGTGTTCACGCCAATCCCGAGCGCGAGCACAGTTGCCGCTGCAATTGTAAACCCCGGCGCCTTGAACAGCTGCCGGAAGGCAAATTTGAAATCGCGAATCATGGTCAGGCGTTGTGGCTGAGCGCGATCATCGGATCGGCGCGGGTTGCGCGAAGAGCTGGAATGTAACTGGCGACCAACGCGACGGCCGCCAGCGAGATTGTGACAAAAACAAAGGTCGCGGCGTCGAACGCGCCGACATTGTAGAGCAACGCGGAAAGTGTTCGCGTCGACATGAACGCGAGGACCAAACCAATGGCGGAGCCGATGCCGACCAGTTTCGCCGCGTGCGCGACAACGAGCCGGAGAACGTCTCCCCGCTGTGCACCGAGCGCCATCCGCACACCGATTTCGTGCGTCCGCTGCACGACCAGATATGAAATCACGCCGTAGATTCCGACGCTCGCCAACAGCACGGCGACACCTGCGAATACTCCGAGCAAAACGACAGAGAGCCGTCGCGGCGCAACTGAATCGGCAATTACGTTCCCGAATGTGCGGAGATTCGCGAGAGGCACCGCAGGATCGATCGCCTGAATTTCGCGCCGAATCGCTGGAAGCAAACTTTGCGGATCCTGGTTGCTCCTGACTACGTAGATCGTCGTGAAGTATGGGTCCTGAGCGAATGGAACGTACATTTCCGGTTTAGGATCGACATCCAATCCGAAATGGCGCATGTCGCCGACAACTCCAACGATGGTGATCCACTTCGGATTGTCAGACATTCCTCCCATTACAATGCGTTTGCCCAGCGCGTCCTGATTGGGCCAGAATTTTTTCGCGAACGCCTGATTCACGATGATGACCCCCGGCGCACCTGCGTTGTCCGCATCGGTGAAAAACCGGCCTTTGATTAATGGCGTCTCGAGCGTCCGGAAATAATCGGGAGAAACTTGACGCTTTTCTTCGTCAGGGCTTGGGCTGTTGTCGTTTGAAGCCCTCCCCTCGATCGCAAAAGATGAATCGCTGTTCGTCCCGGCGAGGGGCAGGATGGTGCTGAATCCGGCTGCCTGAACTCCCGGCAGCGCGCCGATTCGACGTTGCGCCTCGTTATTGAAACGGACGATCGAAGGATCATCCGGATATTGAATCTTCGGGAGCGAGATCTCGAATGTCAGCGCGTTGCGCGGATTGAAACCGGGATTCACGTTTTGCAGGCGCGCGAAGCTTTTCATGAGAAGCCCGGCGCCGCTGAGCAGGACGAGCGCAAGCGCGACTTCGGCGATGACGAGCCCGTTGCGCAAACGATTACGTCGCGCGCCCTGGCTAGAGCTTCGGCCGCCTTCCTTGAGCGCTTCGGTCAATTCCGGTCGGGCGCTGGCCAGACCGGGAACGAGGCCGAACATAATGCCGGTGCCGACAGCAATTGCCAGCGTCAAGCCCAACACGTTAAGATCCACATTCACTTCGCCCAGGCGTGGCACTGTTTGCGCGCCAATCGCCTTCAACAATTCCACGCCCCAGAGCGCGAGCAGAACGCCTGCCGCGCCGCCGACGAGCGCGAGCAGAACGCTCTCAGTCAAAACTTGCTTGAGCAATCGCAGCGGACCCGCGCCGAGCGCGACTCGAATGCCCATCTCGCGTTCGCGCGCAGCCGCACGCGCGAGCAACATCGTGGTGAGGTTCGCGCAGGCGATTAACAAGACGAGAAAAACGGCGCCCACCAAAATGAGCAGCGCCGGACGCATTCCGCCGACCGCCAAGTCATGTAATGGGAACACGTCGCCGCCGAAACTGTTATCCTCCTTGTCGCCGAAATTTTTACTCTGCGTATAATTGTTCGGATGCTCGCGGCGCATCTGCGCGTTGATCGTGCCGACATCCGTCTCCGCCTGCGCGACTGAAGTTCCCGCCGCCAGGCGCCCGACGACGGCGTAATTGCGCTTTCGCGATTGCGAACGCGCGCGCGCTCAGCAAACGAAAGATTAGCAACTTCGTGACCTTTCAGCGAATAGCTTCCATCTGAAGGAGTGTCCAGCAGCCCGAGAATCGATAATAGCGTGGTCTTGCCGCAACCTGATGGTCCGGCGATGGAAATATATTCGCCCTCGCGAATATCGAGATGAATTCCCGAAAGCGCGTGTGTCTCTACTTCGTCAGTAAGAAACACTTTGGTTACGCCGTTGAGCCGTATCAGGTGAGAAACGCCGTTGCCGCTCAAGGCATCGATTTGTTGGGTTGCAGGTAGTTCAGTCGAGTTCATGTATTTGTTTAGTTAAGGCGAATTCGGTCGTGTGTGTCCCAGGCGCTGGTATCGGACAGAATGACCTGATCGCCGGGTCGCAAGCCGTTTAGAATCTCGATCGTGTTAACCGAGCTTTTGCCGACCTTCACCGGAGTTCGAACAGCTTCTGAGGTACCGTTGACGAGCTTGAACATGCCGACGGTGTTGTTTTCCTGGCCGAATGCTGGCCGGCCCACGTAAATGACGTCGTCGAGATGTTCGAGCTCGATGGTTCCATCAACGCTGAGGTCGGGCCGCGCGCCTTTCGGCAGCGACTCATCGAAGGCCACATCAACGGTTACAGTTCCCTGCTCCACGGCCGGATCGACCCTCGTGACGTGGCCGTTCACCACGCCATTGCGAGTGTCGATCACTGCTTTCTGTTTGATCTGAATATCCTTTGCCTGCGTTTCAGCGATTTTGATCTGCGCCTTCAGCTTTGTTGGGTCCGCGACGCGGGCGAGATTGTCGCCGACCTTGAGTCGCTGGCCGATTTGCACCGGCAATTGCTGCAACACGCCAGACATTCCGGCTTTCACGTGCAACGCTTCAACCTGGTCGAGCTTCAGTTTTGCCAGTTGATTCGCTTGATCGACTGCGGCTTGTTTCGAGGCCAGCTGCGGCTCGATCGAATCGCGCGCAAATGCCAAGCGCTTATGCTCGATCTCATCGCTCTTCTGGCATTCTTCACGCTCGCCAGCGATTTGCGCTCACTAACCGAATCGCCGCGGCATTCGTTTCATTCCACTTCCGGGATTTTCTCATCCCAATCTTGGGACGTCCTGCCGGGTCGAGCCGATTAACTGGGTCCGCGTCCAGAGACATTCAAGGGTTCAGCCGAGCGAACCAAAAGCCAGGCCAAGGCCGTATGTCACAACCGCGACGATGATGCCGATCCAGGTCATCTCCAGGCCTGACGCCCACCAGGAACGGATGGTGATCAGCGATTTTAATGCGCCGACAATAAAGTGCGCTGCCAAACTGATGGCGAAGGAAGTAACCACTGCAGTCATGCCACCAATGAAAAAGAATGGAATGATTGGAACAAAGGCGCCAATCGCAGTGGAGATCGCAGCCGACGTCGCAGCAGTCCATTGATTTGGAAAGCGATGCTCGGACAGGCCCAGCTCACTTTGCGCCATCGCCTGCACGAATTGTTCCGGTTGTTCAGCGAGACGCTCAGCCATTTTCTGCGACTCTTCAGGAGTGAATCCCTGCAATTGATAAAAGAGCGACATCTCTTCGATTTCTTCCTCGGGATTTTCTTCTACTTCTGCGCGTTCACGCGAAATCTCCGCTTCATAAACTTCAACTTCGCTCTTTGCGGCAAGGTACGCGCCAGCGCCCATCGACAACGTGGAAGCGAGCATTCCCGCAAGCCCGGAGATCAAGATGTAATGTTGCTGGTTGTTGGTTGCGCCGGCCACGCCTGAAACAATTCCAAACACTGCGCCGAGTCCGTCATTTGCGCCGTAAATCGCATCGGCGACCCAACTGCCCCCTCGTCCGTGCCAGCGTTCGCGATTCAGGATTTTGTCCAGCGCAGTCCGCGGGCCAGCCGGTGGCGCCATCGCGTTCAACGCCCGCGCGTGCGCTTTTTCCTCGAGTGCGCTTTGCCGCAGGAATTTCTGCACATCCTCTTCGCCCGCTAATGCGCGCTGGGCTTGATCATGAAATTGTGCTTCCTGCCGTTCTTCCGTCGCTTCCATGCGACGAATGGCGATCTCGGCTCCTGCAATTTTGTTCCACCAACGATCCAAACGGCGCGCAATCGTGTCTCTGAATACAGGCGGCTCTTCGCAGAGATCCCTAAGCTTCTTCTCCCAACGCTGCGCATGGCGCTCTTCCGCTTCGGCCATCCGCAAGAGAACGCCTTTGCGTTTCTCGTCCCGCTCGCGCTCGGCCAGATCGCGATAGGTTTGCGCGGTCTCCACTTCCGCCTGCCAATTGAGCTTCACTACTTCGATCGTTTGTCGTCGATCAGTTCGACTCCCGCTCGCGACCGGTTCTTTCGGATCAAGAGGCGGATTTTCGCTGGCCATAATGTTCAATCAGCCGGCTCTAACGCCGCGCTAATGGGTGGCTCGACTCTCGATCTTAGTTGCTGCGCCGTGATTACGAGTGCAACGGAACCGATAATGAGAGCGGCGGCAATCAACGTGCGCATGGTTACAGTTTCACCGGCAAAAAGAGCGCCCAACAGGACCGCGACGATCGGATTCACGTATGCATAAGTGGCGACTTTCGCCGGCTCGCAGTGACGCAGCAGCCAAATATAAGCCGTGTATCCAATCACAGCGCCGATGATCACCAGATAAATAAATGAAGCGAGCGACAACATCGAGATGGAACTGGGATGGAGGCGTCGCAGCTCGCCGGTGACGATGCCGACGAACAAAAGGAGCATTCCTCCGCAGAGCATTTGTTGAGCGGCGGTGAGGAATGGTGAGGCTGCATGTTTTGCGGCGCGCGAGTAAAGCGAGCCTATCGACCAGATGAAAGATGAGACGAGCAGAATCGATATTCCGATCGCAGGGTGTCGACCATCGGCCGAGGGAAAATGCAGGGCCGGACCAAATAAAATACCAACGCCAACAAAACCTCCCACGAGGGCAAGCCACACAATTGGGCTTGGTCTGGTCGCCATTCCCGACGCCCAGCCGAGCAGCACAATGTAAATGGGAACGATTGCCACGATCAGCGCCGCCAGTCCGGAGTCGATGTACTTTTCTGAGATTGTCACCCCGCCGTTGCCTGCGAGCAGCAGACACGCGCCAATAATCAGCGATGTGCGCCAGTTCGCCCAACTCGATTTGCCGATGCCTTGCGACCAGGCGACGGCATACATGATTAATCCCGCCAGCACGAATCGCGCCCCCGCCATTAGAAACGGCGGAATCGTTTCGATCGCGAACCGAATACCAAGAAAAGTCGAACCCCAAATCACATAGAGCGCGGCGAATGCGATGATCACCTGTGTTCTTTTCGGCGCGGGCATGAAGCAATGACCATCTCGCATTCGCAAGACAGAGCAAACGCCAGCTGCGTGCGATAGCTAACTGGTAGGGACGGCGCGCGGCGCCGTCCCTACCTTTGTGCGAGAAGATTACGTAAGTTGCACTCGATACGCGTTGCGATTGGATCGCGACACGTCTATACGCCTCGCCTGAAAAGCAATCGATAGAGCAACAACAGAATCATCGCGCCGACGATCGACATGATCCAACCGGCCACGTAATTCTCGCCCGCAAAAATGCGACCGATCCAGGTGCCTACAAGAGCGCCGGCAATGCCGAGTAGAATCGTGACGATGCAACCACCGGGATCTTTCCCCGGCATCAACAGCTTTGCGATTGCACCAATAACAAGACCAACAAGGATAATCCAAATAATAGAGTGAGCGCCGAAGTCCATATTCGCCGAGTTCTATCGGATCGACTTATCCTCGGCACGAAAATTGGTTTGAACCGGGGAGCGCACTCGTACTGGAAACACAGATTTGCGCTCAAAGCTCAATCACTTGCGCAGAATGGATGTCTTCACTGGCGCGGATTTCGCTCAGCAATTCTTCGCCAGGCGCGGTGTCGAGATTCAAGACCGTGAGTGCCGTGCCGCCGGCCTGATTCCGGCTGAGCGACATCGTGGCGATGTTCACGCCGTGTTCGCCAAGCAGCGTGCCGATGCGCCCGACCATTCCGGGACGATCGGTATTTTCCAACACCAGCACGACGCCGTGAGGACGCGCTTCGACCGGGCGGCTGTTGATGCTGACAATGCGTGGCGTCGCCCCGAAGAACGCACCACCGACCGATACGTTTTTTCCTTCTGCGACCGCTGAGACTTCGAGCATGTCCGTGTAATCCCCCGGTGCGCTCAATCGCGATTCGGTAACTTTCAGACCGAGAGTCTCGGCAAACGCTGGCGCGTTTACTTCGTTGACCTCGCTGCCACCGGCGATTTGCAAAAAGCCTTTCAACACCGCACGAGTGATCGCAATGGTATCCGTCTCGTTGACTTTGCCGCTATAATTAATGTTGAGCGATTCGGCGCGTTTCGGCGAGATCTGCGATAGAAATCTGCCGAGCTTTTCGCCGAAACGCAGATGCGGCCCGATGATCGCCAACGTTTTCGCGTCGAGGTTGGGCATGTTCACCGCGTTGCGAATGGTGCCTTCGAGCAGCGCCGCGCGGATCGATTGCGCGATCTCGATGCCAACGCTTTCCTGTGCTTCGACTGTGGATGCGCCGAGGTGCGGGGTGAGAACAAGATTGGGTGCGCGGCGCAACGGTGAATCGGCTGGCAATGGTTCAATTTCGAAAACATCCAGCGCCGCGCCCGCCACGTACCCATCTTGCAACGCCTGAACCAGCGCGGCTTCATCGACCAGGCCGCCGCGAGCGCAGTTGATGATGCGGACGCCGCGTTTTGTTTTTTGCAAACGCGCCGCGTCAACGATGTGGCGCGTCTCTGCGGTGAGCGGCGTGTGTAGCGAGATGAAATCTGCGCTCGTAAGCAAATCGTCCAGCTCGTCCACCAGTTCGACTTGCAGACTGCGGGCGCGAGTCACGGAAAGGTATGGATCGTAGGCGACGACCCGCATCCCAAACGCAATCGCGCGCCGGCTCAACTCGCTGCCGATCCGGCCCATCCCGATAACGCCGAGCGTCTTATTGTAGAGCTCGACGCCTTCGAAATTCTTTTTGTCCCAATTTTTGCTGCGAACGTTTGCGTCTGCTTGCGGAATCTTGCGCGCCACCGCGGGCAACAGCGAAAATGCGTGTTCGGCAGTGGAAACGGTATTTCCACCCGGCGCGTTTAACACGACAATGCCGCGGCGCGTCGCCGTCTCAACATCGACATTGTCCACCCCTACCCCGGCGCGGCCTACCACGCGAAGTTTCGCGCCGGCGTTCAAAACGTCCGCCGTGACTCTTGTCTGACTGCGCACGATCAGCCCGCTGAATGGCGCGATAAGGGCAATAAGTTCTTCTTCGCCAAGGCCGGTTTTGATCGCGACATCAAGGGAGTTGTCGCGTGAAAGCTCATCGACCCCGCGTTGTGAGATGGAGTCGGCGACCAGGACCTTGGGCGGAGTCACAGCAATAAATGCTCAACGCTTAACGCTCGACAATCAACGTTCAATCAGACTTAGCCGAAGATGAGCAATTGAATCGATTCGGGCAAATGCTGAGCAACGTTTGTAGCAACGCTGCCGCGGAGCAACTTCGCCATGGCCGGGCGCTGCGAGGCGCCGATGACGAGGAAGTCAACACCCATGGTTGCGGCAAGATCGACAATAGTTGCGGAGGCGTCCTGGCTTACGGCGTAAAGCGGCACCACGTTGATGCCGCGCTCGCGCCCGAGTTTGAACATCGAGCACATGATTGCGTTTGCTTCCGGATCGTCCTGCCATTTGGCGCGACCAAGCGGTGTGCCGGCTGCTGTGTAATAAACGGCGACCTCTTTGACGTAGAGCACAAAGAGCATGGCTTTGCGCAACTGCGCTTCGTCCATGGCAAAGCTGAGCACCGGTGTAATTCCGCGCGCTGCTACCATGATTTTTTGACCTTCCTGCAAGTGCGGTCTCAGGCTCGCCAAAAGATCAGGCGTGACCATCTGAGCGACTTCGCGCGTAACTGTGAGAGTGGTGAGACCCTGACGCTTCAACGTGTAAGCGCGTAACGCCAGCCCGCCGATCAAAATCTCGAGCACGAATTGAAGCGCATCGACCTTCGTATGTGCCAGCGTCAGCT
>CATPBS010000102.1 GCA_955652715.1 uncultured Candidatus Udaeobacter sp. | reverse complement strand
CGGCCATATCCTCGAAGACGGCCTTGGGTGGAGTAGCCTGGAGATAACGTTCGGCTTCATGGCGCCGCGTTTCGGGAGTGTCAGCGGCGGCAAAAATGAAAGTGCACGAGATGCATAGAGTGAGGACGACCGGAACGAAGGTTCGTTTTTGCATAGGAATCGATTGGTAGCCTCCTGCCGGTATAAAAGCGATCTTTTTTAGCACGTACCAATTGGCGATGTTCTTCCGAGGCGGTACACATCTACAGAGATGCATGACACGCGCGTTCTTGTAATCACCGGCGCCGGCGTTTCGGCTGAAAGCGGTATCCCAACTTTTCGCGGCAAGGACGGTTATTGGCGGAACCTCGATCCGGCAAAGCTAGCTACGCCTGAAGCGTTCGCGCGTGATCCGAAATTGGTTTGGGAATGGTATCGCGAGCGGCGGCAGCGCATCCGCAACGCGCAACCGAACGCAGCGCACGGAGCGATTGCGAAACTTGCGCAACACGCAGACGAGTTCCTGCTCATCACGCAAAATGTGGATGATCTGCACGCGCGTGCTGGACTCCCGATGGAGAAGATGGTGCAAATTCACGGCGATATTTTCGTGACGGGCTGCTGCCGATGTGATTTTTCGTACCCAGGTAGGGGCGGTTCACCTGAACCGCCCGGCGCTGGCGCGCTTCAACCCGAGAGCGGACGATTGAGGTCAATCGCCCCTACCTCAGAGAAGGATGTCGACCTTCCACGGTGTCCGGAATGCGATGTGCTGATGCGGCCCGGCGTCGTCTGGTTCGGGGAGCAACTGCCTTTGGACGAACTGCAGCGAGTTGAAGAATATCTCGATGGCGGAACTTGCGACCCTGTGATTGTAGCTGGAACCACTGCGACCTTTGGATACATCATCGATTGGGCGCTGCGAGGCCGCCGTGTTGGCGGCGAACTTGTCGAAGTGAATCCCGAAGAGACGCCGTTCTCACAATTTGCAACCCGGCTCGTCCGCGAACCGGCAGCGATTGCTCTGCCGCGCCTTGTCGAGACGCTCGTGGGTCGGCACTCACCCGGATGAACCGCGTGACGATCTTAAATGGCGTGCTCGCGTCAGCGATGCTCATTGAGAATTCGAGCGAAGCGCCAGACTTCGTGAAATGTGTTGTAAAGCGGAGTAGGCGCGCCGCGGATGACGTTTGGTTCGCGGAAATCGCATTTTACTCCGGCGGTGATCAGCTCGTTGTGCAACTCCTTCGGGTGTTCGTGTGCCAGGATCGACAACTGACAACCGCGCTCGTTCGGCGACTTCGGAGTAATAATCGTAAATCGTTTCGAGGCATTTTGGTTTAGCAGGAACTCGAGATGACTCGTCAGACGGGAAGATTTTGCCCGGAGCGGCTCCATTCCGCCGGCTTTGTCGAAGATTGCGAGCGAAGCGCGCAACGGCGCCATGGAGAAAATCGGCGGGTTGCTGATCTGCCAGCCATCGGCCGACGGAACGGGAATGAACTCCGGTTCGAGGTGCAACCGGAATCGCGTAGTCGGATCGTTCCCGAACCATCCCGCAAGTCGTGGCAGACTTGTGTTAGTCGCATGACGCTCATGCACGAACGCGCCGGCGACTGCGCCGGGCCCGGCATTGAGATATTTGTACGAACACCAGACGGCAAAATCGATGTTCCAATCATGCAATGAGAGCGGGACATTGCCGATTGCATGCGCAAGATCGAAGCCTGCAATGATGCCATGTTTCCGCGCGGCGGCTGTGATTCCCTCGATGTCTAACAGTTGACCTGTGAAAAAGTTCACGCCGCCAAATATCACCACCGCCAGGCGGTCGGAGTGCTCCTCAATGACATCGAGAATGTCTTCCGTTCTAATTGTGAACTCGCCTTTACGTGGTCGCGCGAGAAGCAGCGCGTCTTTTGGATCGAGCCCATAATGTACGATCTGGGTTTTGATGGCGTAGTTGTCGGAAGGGAAAGCAGGATCTTCCATCAAGATTTTGAAGCGCGACTTCGTCGGCCGATAAAAAGTCGCCATCATCAGGTGAAGGTTCACCGTAAGGCTGTTCATGCAGATCACTTCGAGTGGCTTCGCGCCAACGAGCCGCGCGCTCGGCTCGCGCAAAGCTTCGTGATACGAATACCAAGGCGTTCCCGTCGCGTGATGAGCATCGACGCCGAGCCTTGCCCAATTGTCGAGTTCCTCGTCGACGATCTGCCTCGCAGCTTTGGGCATCGGACCCAGCGAATTGCCTGCGAAATAAATCAGCGGCTTGCCATCTTTCCCGAGCGGCAAATGAAATTTTTCCCTAAACTGGCGGAGCGGATCCTCCGCGTCGAGCCGCAGCGCGAAATCCTCGTCCGCAGAAAAGGTCATCGTCATAAATGAGCAGCAAACGTCCAACGCTCAACGCCCAACGTCCAACGCCGAATTTCGGAGCCAGCTGCCACGTGTCGGCACTCAACACTCAACTAACAACTATCAACTGCCTCGAAGTGGCATCTCCATGAACTCGATGGTCGTTCCATCGGGATCGCGCACATAGACGACGCGCTTCCCGGCGTTCGGGCCGGTTGTGAGCGTCTGCAGTTGGCCGGCGGCTTTCCAACCATGCGCGGCGATTCGTTTCAAGACCGCCTCCAGATTATCGACCAAGAGCGCGACGTGAATG
>CATPBS010000101.1 GCA_955652715.1 uncultured Candidatus Udaeobacter sp. | reverse complement strand
TCCCAAAGCGAGCGCGTGATGGATGCAATTGCCGCGGTGCGCCTGCACTTACGAGCATCAGCTGCTTTAATTCGGATGAAATCAAAATAGGCTTGACGCTAGCTCGGCCAGCTGCAGCCGTCAGAGTTCCACGAACCAACATCGCTGCGTTGCGCGCGCGAAATCGGCGACCGATACTAACGCGTGAATTCGCCACACCCGGCTGCCGAAAGGCATAGGGCCTCCCGAATCTCAAATAGCGCTGTTGTAATGATGCTCGTTATCATTGGCGCAATGGTGTTTTTGGCTGGCTTTGCCAATGTCCACCGTTTCCGGCGTGGCCAAGTGGAGACCGTTTTAGTGAGAGCAGCAACTTCACCAACGACGCAGGCGCGTTAAGTTTCATTTGACTAGCTCTTGGCCTTCAATTTGCTTTCATCCGAATTACGGAAAACCAATTACAGTTTACAACTGACATGAAAAAACTTTGCGTGCTGTCGATGCTCATTGCTTTTGCGATGGGTTCCTCCTGCCAAAAACAAGATTTGACCGCTGAACAACAACTTGCTCAACGGAAAGCGCAGCTGGACGCACGCGAGAAAGCATTGGATGAAAGAGAGAAAGCATTGGCCGAAAAGGAAAATCCCAAAGCGAGCGCGCAAGCGCAAGCGGCTCTCCGCGACCCTCAATTGCAGGGACTGATTCGGGACCCCGCGGAGATCAAAGCTGAAAGAGACAGTAGACTACAAGAACGAATGGCTCAAAGACAGCGTAGAATGGAAGAATTACATGCAAGAAGAATGGCTCGCGCGCTGACACCTCCTGGGACGGAGGCTACTTCGCCATCTCCCTCGCCGACGCCACAGTAACTCCGAGGTGTTAGTTACCCGCCTCCGTCAAAACTGAGCGATGAGGTTGCGCCTCGCTCTGCGAGATCGCGAGCGTACTGCAGCGTGTCGATCGAATCGACGTTCTTGTCGCGCCGGATTGCTTTGATCCTTGGGAAACGCAGTGCCAGTCCACTGGCGTGACGCGTGCTTGGCTGGATTGAATTGAAGGCGACCTCGAGCACGACATCCGGTTTTACCGTACGATATCGGCCATGATCGGCGGTCGTGTTCTGTTTGAAATGCTCGGTTAGCTCCGCGATCTCTGCGTCGGTCAATCCGCTGTAGGCTTTGCCAATCGGCAAAAGGTCGCCAGTCGCTTCATTGCGCACCGCAAAGGTGTAATCGCTTAAGACATTATTGCGCTTGCCATGGCCAAGCTCAGCCGCTACAACGACCACATCCAGCGTTGCTAGCTCTTTCTTGAGTTTAAACCAAAACATGCCGCGGGTGCCGGGCAAATAAAAGCTTTCCGGGTCCTTGATCATCAGACCTTCGTTCAAGCGCCGGCGAGCCTGTTGGAACGTTTGTTCGATGTCTTCGGCAGAATGAGCGGAGATCACTCTAGCCATTTGAAATTGCGACGGCAACTGTACAAGACTGAGATGTCTTCGCCGCTCGCGCAATGGAGTTGTTAGCAACGACTGCCCGTTCAGCCAAAGAAGATCAAACGCGACAAAGGCGACCGGCACATCTGCTGCCGCGCGCGCGAACAAATCTTCGCCGTCGCTTTTGCGCCCGAGTCGCCTTTGTAGATCGAAGAAGGTGAGTCTGCGACCTTCCTGGAAGGCGATGATTTCTCCGTCAATAATCAGCTCTTCCTGTAAATTCCTGGCTTGATCAGCCAATTCCGGAAATTGCCCGGTGATGCGCCGCAAATCGCGCGAGAAAATTTCAACCCGCTGTGCCGTGCGATGAAGCTGCGCGCGGATACCATCAAATTTGTCTTCCAAATAAACCGTAGCCCGGATCTGTGACCCCGGCCCCCGATCGGCGTCTGCCGCGTTTACAAACCGTCCCCACACGGCTTCGGCTGTCGGCTGAGGAGTCGCAAGCATGCATTTGATCGGGCGAAAGATGGACAGTTTGGCTCGGTGCAGTTCTTTTTGCGAGGCGAGTGTTGCCGTCTGACCGATGTCGCCCAACAACATGTTCGCCTCTCTTACCTGCTGGAGCGGAACATCGAATGCCTTCGCGATCGCTTCCTCGACCAAACCCTCGCGCAATCCGATGCGCAGATCGCCGGTCAAAATTTTAACGACGTACTGACCTTCGCGCCCGGATGAGGTAGAGAATCGATTTTGCAGCAGCTTCGCCTTGGCTCTCGGGCCGCGCGCACGATGGAGATTTTCGAACAAATCGCGTGATTCACGGATGCTGAACGGCTGCGGCGCCGTGCGCCCATTGAGAACTTCGAACGCACTTTTGCCGGCGTCGCCGTGGGCGCTGGCGATTCGATGAAAGTCCGCGTCGCCGATATTCGTAGCGGCTTGCAAGGCACGGAAGATGACGGCCCAGCCAACCTGCAGTGTGCGCAAATCGCTTTGGGCAAACGCTCTTCCGGTGAAGTAGAGAGCCGCGATCGGAAGGCGCTCGCTCGTCAGGCCGCGCAGATAATCGGCAAGAAGCCGAATTTTTTCCAGCTTTGACGGCGCCGCAGCGATTGCTTCACCAACACTCGCAAACGCGAGAAATTCGGATTCGATAGCTAATGCGTCTTGCTCAAACGAAGTTTCGCTCGATTCAGCAGTCCGCGACACGCCCACACACGGGCGCAGAGGCCGTGCGCTCCCCGCAGCGGGTAAATGCAGTTCCATTTGGTTTTCTTCGCTCAATGCCCAGGCTTCGAGGCCGCGCGCGCGAAGATCGCGGGCGAACGCAGCAGCGAAACCGTGGAGCGTAAGCACTCGCTGTGGTTGCACCAGTCCGACGTAGCGGATCAAATCGTCATAATCCGCGTGATCCGAGAGGGGAAATACTGCATCGACCTGGTAGCGATAAACGGCATTTGGATCGACGGCCCAGCCACTGATCATCGCCACCCGTTTGCGTGGAATTCTTTCCAGCATTTGCGACCGATTCGCGCTGGGTGGGCAGATGAGGACTTTTCCTGCAACATCGTTGGGCTTGTAACGCACGTATTGGCAAAACGATTGACCGAACTGCTCGTAGATGCGCGTTATCTGGTAAACGGAGCCGTGGAGCATCGGAGTCAGGCCGGCCCCATCAAGCGAACACAGTATTTCCTGCGCTTTGCCTAACGAGTAGCCCAGGAGCACGGGTACCTTAGCGTCGTCAATTGCTTCGCGGCAGAATGAGACGATTTGATCAATGACTTGCTCTGTTGGCGGAAATCGATAGCGCGGCACACCGAATGTAGTCTCCATAATGAGCGTGTCGGCCTGACGCCATTTCGCCTGTTCGGCAGATTTTCCCGGGCGCAGTTTGAAATCTCCTGTGTAAAGGAGTGTTTCATTACCGAGAGAAAGAAAACATTGCGCCGAGCCGAAGATATGGCCGGCGGGCAGTAACATTAGATCGATGCCGTGCACGGTTCGTTCTTCACCAAATGGCAGAACGTGCTCGGTGCGATGACCGGGCAGCCGGCTTTGCAGCAAACGCGCTGTCCGCTCGGAAACAATAATTTCTTCGTGAGGCGCTATGTGGTCGCTGTGCGCATGCGAAATGAAAGCGAACCGCTTTGCGTCCCAAGGGTCCAGCCACAGATCTTGTTCCGGCAGATAAACGCCGCGTTCGTAATGAACTTTAATCATTAAATAAGAAATTACTTTCGGATCCGCATGAGCAAAACCTGTAGTTCCATAAGAGCCAGCGTGCGACCTGCGGGACTTGTGCTTTACCCGTTGACACCCCATTCAAAACCCCGCTTTATTAGTTAAATGAGGTTTGCCGTCGCAGTCTTCGCTTTAATATTCTTGGCCCTTAACGCTTGGAGTAAGCCCGCTCGCGAAGAACCCAGAGTCGTCGAAAAAGTGACGCCGCTCCCAGTCGCGTTAAATAAAGATTTCGAGTTTCGAAAAACGAAGCTTTTCTTCTTGAGCGAGAAAGGACCCGCCCCAAGTGCCGCCGGTCGGCAGGAAACGAGCAAACTTGGCGGGAAGTCAAATTCGCCTGGCCAGAAAACTGCGACGCTCCAGGACGCCCCGATTACCTTTGAGCGCCAGTACCGACTTTTCGGGGCGGTGACGGGACTCGATCAACGCCAGCGATTTGGCGATTATTTCGATTTCTTTTGGCGAGCCAAACGGCCCTCCGATGTCACAGTGCGTTTGGAGTATCGCCAGGAAAAACTGCACGAACACGTCCAGGCACAGGAGATCACGTATGCAAACGTGCGCGGCACTCGTAAGACTGAATTCAAGGTCATCGGAGACGATTACTTCGATGACGGCCGCGTGATAGCCTGGCGATGCCTGTTAATCGCAAACGGCCGGATCGTGGCGGAAAACCGCTCGTTTATGTGGGAGTAATCGGGCAGCCGTGGCCGGCCGCTTTTTCGCTCGTGCTCGAGCGTCGCACTGCGACGCTTTCATTAATGCGGCCCTTCGTGGCCTGCGGTTCGGATCAACTTCTGGAACTTCCGAAGTCCTGCGAGGTTTGACAGCATACCTTTTGGGCTGGTATCCTTTGGGGAGCTAACTGTGGATTCATCTATTCAAGTAGGGGTGAGAGGCCCGACCGTATGGGTGAAAGTGGAGGGGAAAGGTAGTTTTCTCAATAGCGGCAACCTGAAGGACTTCGCGCGGGAGATGTTGGACCGCGGGTATCGCGAGTTTGTAGTGGATTTGGCGGATTGCGCCATGATGGATTCCACATTCATGGGAACGATGGCCAGCGTAGCGTTGCGTCTAAAAGAACTTGGTCACGGTCACCTGCACATCGTTCACTGTGGGAATCGCAGCCAGGAGCTTCTCTCTGGACTGGGCCTCGATCAGATATTTGATATTCATGGCAACGGAGCGCGCGGGCCTGAATGGGAATCGTTAGAGGGGTCTGCCAGACGCCAATCGCCACAGACCGAGAAAAAGGAGCAGGCAGAAACGATGCTGGAAGCGCACGAGGCACTTTGCGAGGCGGCGCCGGAAAATCTCTTTCGATTTAAGGACGTTCTCGATTTCTTAAGACAAGACCTTCATCGCGAGACGCCTTCCAAATAAGCTGGCCCTTGCACGATGTGGCCGACTCTTCTCCTCGGACTGCTTGTTGCGTCTGTTGCTGGGTGGATTGTTACTGGCTATCTCCAGAGGCGGCGGATTCGCAGCCTAGAGCGCTCTCATGAGGAGATCCAAGTCGAGGAGACGCTCGTCTTCGATTTCCTGCACGGTCTTGGCGAAGCCTTCCGAGAGACGATTCGACCTCAGGAACTCCATCGGCTTATTGTCGAAGGCGCTACGCGCATTCTCGACGCGCACGGCGGCGCGCTTTATGTAACCGATCGCACTGGCGGGAAGCTCACGCCAGTGTTCATCTCCAAGGGCTGTCCGCCGCTAGCCGATATTCCGCCGAATATTTTGCAACAAGCGGCCGCCGCTCCCAGCGCCGTTGAGAGGTTTCTACGGCTGCACACAGTCGGCCCAGGTGAAGGACTCATCGGACGCGTCTGGCAAACAGGACAATCTGTCTATTTGAACGAGTTTTCGGATGCGCCGGAGTTGGCGAAATTGCGCGGCAGCGCATTTGGCAGTGGGTCCATCATGGCGGCGGCGCTCCGGTATGGGAATCAAGATCTGGGTGTCTTGGCGCTCGCCAATGGCCCCATGGGTGCACCGTTTTCGCAGGGGGACTTCGTCGTGTTTAAATCGATCGCTGAGCAATCTGCCTTTGCCCTTTACAACGCCATCATTTATTCGATGGCCAACGAAAAGAAACGGTTGGATCACGATCTCGAAATTGCACGAGACATTCAGCGGATTTTGCTCCCATCGGAAGCGCCGACCATCAATGGATTTCAGATCAGCGGCATCAATGTGCCAGCACGCCAGGTAAGCGGCGACTACTTCGATTACATCCACGTGGATGACGAGCGGCTCGGCGTCGCAATCGCAGACGTTTCAGGCAAAGGTGTGCCGGCATCGCTGATCATGGCGATTTGCCGCAGTGTTTTGCGCGCTGAGGCGACTCGGAACCCGTCTCCAGCAGATGTCTTACGGAAGGTGAATCGTCAGCTTTACCCTGATATCAAGGAAGACATGTTTATCAGCATGGCCTATCTCATTCTGGACCACCAGCGCAATGGCATTACCCTCGCGCGCGCTGGACACGACGCGCCGTTACTTTACCGGCGGCAGTCGCAAACTGTTACGCCAGTAAAGTCGCCGGGCATGGTCGTGGGAATTGACAGCGGGAGCGTGTTTGATAGGCTTACGGTTGACTTCGCCGTTCAGCTCGAGCGCGATGATTGCCTCGTCCTCTATACCGACGGTGTGACTGAAGCGCTAAATACTGAGGGAGACGAGTTCGGCCTCGGTCGCATGACGCAATCGGTCCGGGCCAGTGCGAACGATGGCGCGCAGGCGATTGTAAAGAAAATCATCGAGGACGTGCGCGACTTTACCGGCTCGGCCCCTCAAAACGACGACATGACCTTGATTGCCATCCGCAAAACATGAAAAAAATTCCTATGTCTGAACAAAACGAACGAATGAAGGCGTCAGCGTCGGCAAAAGCGATGCCTTCATCCGCCTCGCCTACGGCAGCAACCGTTACCAACCAAACCGAGGCGGAAGATGCAATGGCCGGCTTGCAAGCCGATCTCGACCGGTTCCGCGATCTCGCATTGCGCAGTCAGGCTGATTTCGAGAACTACAAGAAGCGCTCTGCGCGCGAAAAGGAAGAGGCAATCAAATACGCCAACACCTCGTTGCTCCAGCGGTTGTTGGCGATTATGGACAATTTTGAGCTTGGTCTCGCAGCCGCAAAAGAGCAGGGCGAAGATTCCC
>CATPBS010000100.1 GCA_955652715.1 uncultured Candidatus Udaeobacter sp. | reverse complement strand
TCACGAACCCGACGATGTACGGCGGCACGCCGAAGCGCTCCATCGATTCCATCGCTTTCGGCAACGCGGATTCGCTGCTCGTGGTCGCGAACGCGAGCGCCGCGGGCTCGCGCACCGCTCTAACGAACTGCCGCAATGGAATCCGCGCGACCCAAATCACCAGTCCGAAGGTCGACAAGATGAAAATTACGAGAGCCAGATAAAGCGAGCCGATCAATTTGCCTAGGTTCATCAACACCCCGAGACCTTGTGTGCCGATCGTGTGCGCCATGGCTGCGCCCACCCCAATCGGCGCAAACATCATGACGTAATTTGTAAACTTGAACATGATCTGCGACAGGCTGTCCATCGCCCGGATGATTGGCTTTCCTTTTTCCCCAACCGCTGAGACCGCGAGTGCGAAAAGCACACTGAACGCCACAATCTGCAAAACATCGCCGCGCACCATGGCTTCGATCACACTCGATGGAAAAACGTGCACGACCGTTTCGACGAAGGTCTTCGGCTGAGTTTGCCCAATTGTCTTGATGATCCCGGTGTTGGTAGCGGCGAGAGTTACACCGACGCCTGGTTTCGTAAAATTGACTACCGCCAATCCGATGAACAGCGCTGCGGTGGTTACGATCTCGAAATAGATCAGTGCCTTAATTCCCATGCGCCCGACTTTCCGAAGCGCGCCGGCGCCGGCGATTCCTACGACGATCGTTGAGAACACGAGCGGCGCGATAATCGATTTGATCAAGTTGATGAAGATGTCGCGCAAAAAATAAACTGCGTTCCCCCAATCGGGCCGCACCCAGCCGATCACACCGCCGACGACCAGCCCGATCATAATTTGCACCGTTAACGAGGGGCGATACCAGCGGCGCCCCATCTTTCGCGAAACGGTCGCAGTCATTGCTATCGTCATTAACACAAAGCGAAATTCAAAACAGCACGCCTTTCCAGGCTCGCACCCGGCACCTGGCCTGTAGAGAAGCGGACGTCTCGGCTGCCGCTTTTGGCTCGCAGCAGGCGGTTAATCAATCATCCGTCGGTCGAGGCCGCTGTAAGCATCGACGCGTCGGTCACGCAGAAATGGCCAATGCGTCCGCTGCTCGGTGACGCGGTTCCAATCGATGTCGGCCAGCACGATCTCTTCTCGGTCGACGGAACCTTTTGCAACGAGTTGCCCGTCTGGGGCGCAAACAAAGCTCTGCCCCCAAAACTCGATCCCGTCGCCGCCAGCGGGCGCTTCATGGCCAACGCGATTTGCCGCCGCGACATAGCAACCGTTCGCGATGGCATGACTGCGCTGAATTGTTTCCCACGCAGAATGCTGCGCCGCACCGAACTCCTTCTTTTCCGACGGATGCCAGCCGATTGCCGTCGGATAAAAAATCATTTCTGCACCGCGCAGTGCGGTGAGACGCGCTGCTTCAGGGTACCACTGGTCCCAGCAGACGCAGATGCCAATTTTGCCGCACTTTGTTTGCCACGCTTGAAATCCAAAGTCGCCAGGCGCGAAATAAAATTTCTCGTGATAAAGCGGATCGTCCGGAATGTGCATCTTGCGATATTTGCCAATCAATTTTCCGTTCGCGTCAATAACTGCAGCGGTGTTGTGATAAACCCCGGCGGTGCGTTTTTCGAAAAGGGACGCAATAATTACCGTGCCGGTCTCCCGTGCCAGCTCTCCCAACATCTTTGTTGATTCTCCCGGCACTTCCTCGGAAAGGTCAAAATTCTTGTGATCCTCTGTCTGACAAAAATATTGCGAGCGAAAAAGCTCCGGCAAGCAAACGATCTGGGCGCCTTTTCCTGCCGCTTCGCGAATGAATTCGGTCGCGCGCGCGAAGTTCTTCTCAGGCTCCAGGCCGCAGCGCATCTGGATGAGCGCAATTTTCGTTTTCGATTCGTTAGGCATTTGCGAGTGTGAATAGTGACCGGTGACTAGTGAATGGAATTCTATTCACCTATCACGATTCACTGATCACATCTCCTATTTCGCCGACTCCGCTGGCACGATTTTCACGCTTTCGATCGTCACGCGCTTTGTCGGCTTGCTCATTTCGCCCTGTGCGTTTCGGTGGACCGGTGTGTTGCCAATTTTCTCCAGCACGTCGTCGCCTTTAACTAACTTGCCGAAAGTCGTGTATTGATGATCAAGCCGATGTACTGGCGCGAGACAGATGAAGAATTGCGAACCGGCCGAATCAGGATCGGATGCGCGCGCCATTGAGAGCACGCCGCGGTCGTGTGGATGATCGTTAAACTCGGCCTTGATTTTGTAACCCGGGTCACCTTGTCCGTAACTGCTCTCTTTCGCAGGATCTTTCGAATTGGGATCGCCGCCCTGAATCATGAATCCTTTGACGATCCGATGGAAAATGGTGCCGTCGTAGAAGCCCTGGCGCGCCAGTTTCTTGAAATTCTCGATCGTGTTTGGCGCGGCGTCAGTCCAAAACTGCACCACCATTTCGCCTTCACTAGTTTTTATGACGGCGACTTCATTCGAGGTACTCATAGGCATTTTCTCCTCCTTTTTTTCCTGAGCGGCAAGTGCGGCGGCGCCTAACAATATCGTCACTAAGATTGATAACTTCATTCTTTTCTGTAGCGGCGGTCTCCGACCGTCGCAAATCCGTGCAGGCCGCAATCGGCGGTCAGAGACCGCCGCTAGAGTGG
>CATPBS010000099.1 GCA_955652715.1 uncultured Candidatus Udaeobacter sp. | reverse complement strand
TTTTGTTGCGTTGCGCGCAAATCGCGAAATTATCGATTGCGTCCTGATTGCAGTTGCAGCGGGTATTAAAGCGTTTCCCGTAATTGCGATCGTTTATCTAATTTACCGGCGTTACTGGACAGCAGCAGCGAATCTTGTTGTGACACTGCTATTTTTATTGCTTGTCCTGCCGGCGCCGTTCAGAGGATTCGAAAGAGCGTGGCGCGACCTCCAGAAGTGGAGCGCCGGAATGCTAAAATACAGCGAAGTGAGCGTGGGACAGCGCCCGATGCGCAGTTACACATGGAAAAATCAATCTCTCGTTGGCGTCAGTAATCGCTTGCTTCGCCACGTCGATGCCGATGCTGCTTCCGCTCCGCACCAGGCTGTTTATGTCAACTTCGCGGACCTAAGGTTTCCCGTTGTCAACGCCATCGTCGTCGGCGTCGCACTGGCGCTGGGCATCTTGTTTGTTGTAGTGATGCCTCGGCGCGCTATGCGAACGGCGGAGAGCGATGCAATTGAATTCGCTTTGCTTCTCTTGCTGATGCTGATGGTCACGCCTTTGTCGTTTGGGTATTTTTTTTCCTGGCTCATGCTGCCATTCGCGGTGGTAACGGAGCGAGTGCTCGCTGGAAAAGAATCTGCCATTCTGTGGTGGAGCGTGGCAGCATTGGCGTTGCTGGGCCTTGGCTTGATATTTCCGCGGGGCGCACAGCTCTATGGGAATACATTTTTCGCCACGCTGCTGCTGTTTATCGGACTGTCTGTCGAGCTTTTGCGCTGGAAGAAGCAAGAAGGCCAAGTGCAACCAGGGGTCACCTAACGGCGTGGGTAATACGCCGTGCCGGTCATTTCAATCGCTTGCGTAGCAGAGTGAAATTTGGTTTTCTACCCGTGCTCGTGCGAAAAAAGATCGGTAACAGGCATTGTGCTGCGGGTTTGGCCGCGTTGTCGATGTTCCTGACCGGTTGCGGCCATCATGGGAACGCGGTTTCGGGAACGATCGAAGTGGACGAAGCGCATGTGGGTCCGCGCTCAGGTGGGCGAATAGACAAAATTTTCGCTTGGGAGGGCGATCGTCTGCACCAAGGGCAAGTGATCGTGCAACTTGATGCGTCAGAGCTTCGAGCGCGTCGCGATCTTGCCTCCGCGCAAATCGATACGGCAATCCACGACGCGGACGCGCAGGAAGCGCAGGTGCAGTTCCTGCGCGACGATGCACGACGCCAGCAGGATCTGTTGAAACGCAAAGTGGTTTCTCCAAGCGACGCCGAGCGCTCCGACAGCGCGGCGAAAATGCAGGAAAAAAATGTCGCGGCCGCGAAGATGCGTGTCGCGCAAGCACGTGCACAACTTGCCGACATCGACTCGCAGTTAGCGGAAATGCAGGTGATTGCCCCAGCCGATTCCATTCTGGAGGTGCTCAGCGTGAAAGTAGGCGATGTGCTGCCTGCGAATCGCGAAGCAGCCACGCTTCTGCTGACGGGACATCTATGGGTGCGCGTTTACGTCCCGGAGTCCTGGCTGGGTCTGATCAAAATTGGCGAGCACGTTCGCGTCCGTGTCGATTCGTTTCCGCACACGGATTTCGATGGCGTCGTCGAGCAGATAAATCGTCAGGCCGAGTTTACACCGCGCAACGTGCAAACCGTCGCGGACCGCATCAAACAGGTGTTCGGGGTGAAGATTCGTTTGCCCACCGACGATGACCGTTTGCGCGCCGGAATGGCCGCCGATGTTTATTTTCCAAATGTGAAGTGAGGAAATGCACGAATGAATCAGGAAAGCAGGAACCAAGGAAATTGAAGTAAGTTCTGTTTCTTTCCTGCATTCCTGTTTTCCTGATTCGTTTTTTGCTTATGCCTGAGCCGATGATCGTATGTGACAGACTGACGAAGCGCTTCGGTACATTCACCGCGGTTGATCACGTTTCGTTTTCCGTCGGAAAAGGATCGATCTTTGGCTTTCTCGGTCCAAACGGTTCCGGGAAGACAACCCTGATCCGGATGCTATGCGGAATTCTCGAGCCGAGCGAGGGCACGGCGCGAATCGGCGGTCACGACATCGTGCGCGATGCCGAGCCGATCAAAGAAATGATTGGTTATATGTCTCAGAAATTTTCGCTCTACGACGAACTAACGGTAAATGAGAACCTCATTTTTGCCGGAAAACTTTATGGCCTCAGCGGCCGCGAATTGAACCAGCGGCGGGACGAAATGATCGCCACAACACATCTTCAGCCGTACATCGACAGGCGCGCTGCGCAGCTTTCGGGAGGCTGGCGTCAACGGCTGGCCATGGCTTGCTCGCTCATGCACAGGCCGTCCGTGCTTTTCCTCGACGAGCCGACTGCTGGCATCGATCCGGTCGCGCGGCGTGAACTCTGGCATTTGCTCTTCGAATTCGCTGGAAAGGGCATGACCCTGTTCGTCACGACTCATTACATGGACGAAGCGGAGCGCTGCGATCATGTGGGCTACATTTACATGTCGAAATTGATCGTGTGCGGTGAGCCGGACGAGTTAAAAGAACTTCCGGACGTAAATCCGCCCGGAACGCGCCGGCTCGACGTGACCTGTGATCACGTTACCACTGCACTGCACGCCATGCACGGGATGCCCGGAGTGCGCAGCGCCACCGTGTTCGGCCAGTCGATGCATTTGTTGGTCGATGAAAGCGTCAAGCGCGCCCAGATCGAGGAACAACTACGCAAAGTTGGCGTCAGTCATGCCGAGATTCACGAAATGGGTCCTTCGCTCGAAGATGTGTTTGTCGAGCTTTCGGCCAAGCACGCTGCTGAACAGCAAAAGGCCGCGTGATAAATGAAGGTCATCCTGAGCGAAGCGAAGGAAATCCAAGGAGGGGCGATCTCCAGATCGCCCCGGCGGCGGACTAGAGACCGCCGCTCCTTGTAAAGGGACATGAAGCATAAACTTTTTCGCGGCCTCGGCGCGATCCTGTTCAAGGAGTTTATTATCGTTTGGCGCGATCCGCTGACTCTCTTTTTCTTCTTTTTCCCGCCGTTGATCGAGATGATTGCATTCGGCTACGCGCTCGACAACGACGTGAAACACATGGCGATGCTCGTTCTCAACGAAGATCGCACCGTCGAGAGCCGTCTGTTGATCGATCGTTTCGTGAACACCGAGTCATTTCGCGTGGTGGGCGAAGTGCAAAGTTTGGAGCAGCTCAAGAGCGAAATGCGCAAAGGCCGCGCTTACGCGGCCTTGGACATCCCGCCGAACTTCACTCGGGAACTGATGGCAGGCCACTCTGCGCAGGTGCAATTGCTTGTCGATGGATCCAATTCCACTACGGCCTTGCAGGCTCTTCAGACCGGACTCGGCGTGGCGTTGACGCAATCACTGGAATCGCTTTTGCGTGAAACCGGACGGCAGGGAATGCCGATCGATGTTCGTCCTCAAATGCTTTACAACCCCGCCATGCGCGCACCGAACTTTTTTGTGCCGGGCGTGATTGGCGTTGTTTTGCAAATCGGGACGACAGTTGCCGCCGCCATGGCCCTCGTGCGCGAACGCGAACGCGGCACGCTCGAGCAATTACTGGTAAGCCCATTGAGCCGGGCCGGCCTCATGCTCGGCAAGCTGGTTCCGTACTTGTGCATCGGCATGGCGATGGCGGTGGTTTTGTTCACGATTATGCGGTTCGTGTTTTTCGTCCCCATTGAGGGCAATGTCTTTGCGATGATGTTTTCAACGCTCGTGTATGTGTTTGCGTTGCTGAGCCTGGGTTTGCTCGTTGGTACGATGGCCGAAAATCAAATGCAGGCGCTCCAAATGTCGATGGTGTTCCTGCTGCCAAGCGTTTTCTTTTCGGGCTTCATTTTTCCCAGGGAAACGATGCCGTGGATTTTTTATGCGCTGGGGGCGCTTTTCCCCACGACGTATTTCATCGCGCTCATGCGCGCGATTATTTTACGCGGCGCAAATTTCTTCGAATACTGGCCAAATCTTCTCGTTCTCATTCTGATGTCGAACTTGCTTTTCATTCTCTGCGCGCTGCGTTTCCGCAGGAAGATCGCGTAACGTCGAATAATTAGGTAGGGCTCGCCGACGGACGGCTCGGCGATCCATTCCTACCATTGCACGCTACTCTCTTCACGTGTTCAAACGAATATTCTTCAGCGCCCTGCGCGTTGCCATCGCCGTCACCGCGATTTTAGCGTTACTCTGGTGGTTTGGAATGAGGATGCCTGGCAAAAACATTTCAAAGGCAGCGCCGCTCTCGTCTGATGAAATTGCGTTACGTGAAGAGCTCCGTGCCGACGTGCAAAAACTCGCCGGCGAAATCGGCGAACGCAACATGTCGCACTACCCGCAGCTAAATGCGGCTGCCGATTTCATCGAGGATTCTTTTTCACGCGCCGGCCTGCATCCGCGGCGGGACAGTTATGAGATGCATGGACAAGCCTGTCACAATATCGAGGCGGAAATTAACGGCGCGCGTCCCGAGATTCTTCTGATCGGCGCGCATTACGATTCAGTCCTCGGCTCGCCCGGCGCTAACGATAACGGAAGCGGGGTCGCTGCGCTTCTGGCGCTGGCGCGGCGTTTTGCTGGTAAAACTGCACAACACACCTTGCGCTTCGTCGCATTTGTAAACGAGGAGCCGCCCTATTTTTTGTCCGATGAAATGGGAAGCCTTGTTTATGCCGGTCGCTGCAAAGCGCGTGGCGATAAAATCTCTGCCATGATCAGCCTCGAAACGATCGGCTATTTCTCCGATGCGCCGCATTCGCAAATCTATCCGTCGCGGGGACTGGGCATTTTTTATCCGAAAGTTGGTAACTTCATAGGATTTGTGGGCAACATGCATTCACGGGCGCTGCTCCGTCGCGTGGTCGCGCTGTTTCGCAACCATGCAAAGATCCCTTGCGAAGGCGCGGCGCTTCCCTCGTTTATTCCCGGCGTGAGTTGGTCGGACCAATGGTCATTCTGGCGGCACGGTTACCCTGGCATTATGATCACCGACACCGCCCCGTTTCGTTATCCGTATTATCATTCAGCGAGCGACACGCCAGATAAGCTCGATTACGATCGGTTTGCGCTGGTGGTCAGCGGTATGGAGAAAGTGATCAAAGATCTGGATGAATTGTAGTTGGACTCGGCGACCCTTAGGCAAGTCTCGACGAGCATCGGAACGCCGCTGCGCCGCGTGCGAGCGCGCAACGCTACAGCATGGCGCCCCGCATGATAACCAGCGCAATGCTGAAATAAATAATTAAGCCGGTCACATCGACGAGCGTTGCGACAAAGGGGGCTGAAGATGTCGCTTAAACGCCTGCTCGCGCGCGACTCCGCGATGTTTGCGCCGTAGCGATTCTCGTTAGGTTTTCGAGCGTTTGAATGAGCTCTCTTGCAACAAACGCGCTCGGATTAGCGTGAGTTCTCGCTGGACCTGCTTCGACTCCGCTGGCGAGAGCTCGCGCCTGGTATCCCGCAGTAACTCCAGCAATTCCTCAAGTTTCGCAATCGTGCCGGCAAGCATGCGCAATTGCCGCACCTGAAAAGCGATTAGAATCAATACAAGAGTGATGACTGTTGTCGCGAATGTGGCAAAGATGATGTTGCGCCAAAAAATAACCGGCATCAGCGCAAGCAGCCCGAGTAGCACAGCGCTCGTTATCCTATAAATCCTTAGTATCATCGAAGCTTTCACAGCTCGAGCGCGGGAACGCGGCGAGGTCAAATCCACGATTTCCTTAGCAACCATACCTTAACCACTTGCGTCAAAGCCACGTAACAGAGCAGCGTGAGCAATAGGAGCGGCCAGTACAATGGCGGCAGGGGGACGAATCCCAAATATGATGCCAGTGGCGAAGACGGGAGATAGGCGCCGATGGCCATAATAATCACGGTGGTCGTGGTGAGTTGCCAGCTCGCCCGCGATTGAATGAAGGGTATCAGGTTTGTTCGGATCACATGAACGATAAGAGTTTGCGTCATCAACGATTCGACGAACCAGCCCGTGTGGAAAAGTGCCGCGGCATAAGTCGCCTCCGGGTTCGCAGTGTTTATGAAACGCCAGGCCAAGTCCGCCGGAACTGCAAGGTCCAGTTGGTTGCATTTGAAGATGAACCACATCATGGCGTAGGTCGTGTAATCAAAAATCGAACTGATCGGACCGATGAATACGATGAACTTTGCGATTTCGCCGATATTCCAAGGCCGGGGCTTGGCCGTCTGCTGCGGACCAACATTGTCGGTGGGGATCGGCACCTGCGAGAAGTCGTAGAGCAGGTTGTTGGTGAGGACTTGAATGGGAGCCATCGGTACGAAAGGAAGCCACGCGCTCGCGCCAATGACACTGAACATGTTTCCGAAGTTCGAACTCGCGCCCATGCGAATGTATTTCAAGATGTTCACGAACACCTTGCGGCCTTCGAGCACGCCTTCCTCTAGGATCATCAGACTCTTCTCCAACAAGATCATGTCGGCAGATTCCTTTGCGATGTCGACGGCGGTATCGACCGAAATTCCTACGTCTGCGGTGCGCAAAGCGGGGGCGTCATTAATGCCGTCGCCCATAAAGCCAACCACGTGGCCTCTATCTTGGAGCGCTTTCACGACACGCTGCTTGTGCGAGGGTGACAGACGCGCGAAGACGTCGGTTGTTTCAACCGCCTCGGAGAGTTGCGCGTCCGTCATCGGCTCCACCTGGCTGCCGAGCAGGATTTTTTCTGCGTTGATGCCAACCTCACGGCAAACTTTTCGCGTCACCAAATCATTGTCACCGGTCAGCACTTTTACTGTTACGCCGTGTTGCCGCAGCGCTGCGATCGCTTTGGTAGCAGTTTCTTTGGGTGGATCGAGAAAGGCGATATAGCCGGTGAGAACCAAATCGCATTCGTCAGCTTTCGAATAAGCTTGCCGCTCGTCCAGTTTTTTGGTGCCGATTGCCAGCACGCGAAGGCAGTCTTCGTTCAAATCGCGGATGACCTCCATCAAGTCGCCGGCGAGAATCGGTTCCATCGGAAAAACCTCGCCGTCGAATTCGAAGTGTGTGGAC
>CATPBS010000098.1 GCA_955652715.1 uncultured Candidatus Udaeobacter sp. | reverse complement strand
GCCGATATCATGCACGTAGGTGCGGACATAGAACCCTTTGCTGCACAGCACGCTGAAGTCGATTTCGGGCGGCGCGATTCGATCGATGGTGTAACGGTAAACGTGCACGAGACGCGGCTGGCGCTCGACGATTTTTCCCTGGCGCGCAAGCTTGTAAAGCGGAACGCCACCATATTTTTTCGCAGAGACCATTGGCGGCAGCTGATAGAAATCGCCGCTGAACTTTTCAAATGCGGCGCGAATTTGATTTTGGTCTAATGCGGGGACGGGGCGCTCCTGAATGACTTCGCCTTGACGATCTTGAGTGTCGGTCGTCACGCCGAGCACAAACGTGCCGGCGTATTCCTTATCTTCGCTCATGAGCAGATCCTGCACTTTTGTGCCACGGCCAACCGTGAGCAGCAATAGACCGGTAGCGATCGGATCGAGCGTGCCGCAATGGCCGATTTTTTGGGTGCCCAGTTTTCGCCGCGTCAGCGCAACCACGTCGTGCGACGTCATCCCTTCCGCTTTATCGACCAGCAGGATGCCGTCAGGATCCGCGCTTAACGACTTCACGAATTTCCTCCAGAAACTTTTCTTCCACTTCGGCGAGGCTCCCGCGAATGCGCGCGCCGGCAGCCAGTGTGTGCCCGCCGCCGCCGAATTTCTGGCAAATCGCGCAAACATCGAAGGCTTCATTTTTCGATCGCATGCTGACGCGCACCTTGCCGTCCTTCAGTTCTTCAAAGAAAACGGCGACAATCACGCTGCGAATTGCCCGGAGATGATCGATTAAACCTTCATTGTCTTCGGGGAGAACACCCAGATCTGCGGCGGTTTTTAAGCTGAGGGTAAAACTTGCTACTCGATCGTGTTCGGTAAAACGCATGGTCCGCAGAAGCTCTCGCAACAGTTCGAGCCGGCGTCGGGGATAGCTTTCGTATAATAGCTGGCTTAATTGGCCAATGTTGAGGCCGCCAGCGCGCACGAGTTCCGCGGCGATCTCAAACGTGCGCGCGCTGGTATTTGGATATTGAAACGAACCTGTGTCAGTGGAGATCGCGGCATAAAGGTTTTCTGCGATGTCATGGTTGAAAGGCAGACCCTGGCTCTTGATCAGCCTGAAAATGATTTCTCCGGTGGCCGGCGCACTTGGATCGACGATCACCATATCGCCATAGCCCGGGTTGCTGGGGTGATGGTCGATGTTGATCCAGATTTTTGCCGAGCCAATAGCGCCGAAAGCGGTTCCCAACCGATTTTGAATTGCCGTATCAAGCGCGATGGCGACATCGACGTTGTCGGCTGTCGCTGGGGGCTTGGTCAACAATTCGGCGCGGGGCAGAAAGGAATACTTTTCGAGCATGCCGTCTTCATTCCAGACGCGAACATCCTTGCCGAGTTGCTGCAACGACAGCGCCAGCGCGAGCTGACTGCCGAGCGCGTCACCATCTGGCCGAACATGACTCAAGATCGCGAAATGCTGGTGCTCGCGCAAAACGCGACCAATGTCATCAAATGTTGTGAGAGTCATTTGTAGCTACCGCTCTGTGGGCGGTCCCCAAATCAGCTTGGAAGCTGCCATCATAGACGGCCCACAGGGCCGTGGCTACAGCATTCAGTCGTCCGCGCCGCGACCCGTTTCAAGATTTTGCAAAATCTCGAGGACGCGGGCGCCGCGTTCGATGGAATCGTCGAGATGAAAAACGAGATGCGGTGTGTATTTCAAGACAACATGACGGGAGAGTTCAGCTTGCAGCGCGGGACGATGCGCTTCCAGTTTATCAATCACGCTCGCGCCAGGTGTCGGTCCGAGAATGCTTACGAACACATGTGCGCTCTTCAGGTCCGGCGTAACATCGACGGCGTTGATGCTGACGAGTACGCCTTCAAAGTTTATTTCGCGCGTAATGATTGCACTCAGCTCACGCTTTACGAGTTCGTTTACGCGGAGTTGTCGATGTTTCATAACAAACGCCGGCGTCTGACACGGACGCCCCTACAATTTCTGCGTAATCTGTTCGAGTTGATAACACTCGATCACGTCGCCTACTTGGTATTCGCTGAAGTCGCCCAGCTTGATCCCACATTCCAAACCGGAGCGCACTTCTTTCACGTCGTCCTGGAAACGCCGCAGCGTCGAAATCCCGCCGTCGTAAACCGGCTGGCGCTTTCGCAAGACACGAGCGCGCCCAGCGCGGGCGATACGGCCATTGGTGACCAGGCAACCGGCAATAATGCCTTTGCTTAGCTGGAAAACCTGTTTCACCTCTGCGTGCCCGATAACCGTTTCGCGAAGCTCGGGTTCAAGCAGGCCGGCCATGGCGTCTTTGATCTGATCGAGTAATTCGTAAATGATGCTGTAGAGCTTAATCTGCACGCCTTCGCGTTTCGCAGCAGAAACAGCCATCGCCTCGACCTTTACGTTAAAGCCGACCACGACCGCGTCCGATGCGCTTGCCAGCAAAATGTCCGATTCCGAAATTGGTCCCACGGCAGAGTGAACAATTTCGAGATTGACCTTCTTGCTGTCGATCTGTTTCAACGCGCCAACGAGCGCTTCGAGCGATCCTTGCGTGTCGCATTTCAACACAATGCGCAGGACCTTTTGGCCTTCCGCCGTTTCAAGCAAGGTTTCCAGTGTAGCGCGTTGTGGAACGAACAGCTTGCTCGCGCGCTTTGCCTCGAGTCGTTCATCGCTCAATTGTTTGGCCGCGCGCTCCGATTCCATGACAAGGAATTCGTCCCCCGCATTCGGCAGACCACTAAAGCCAAGCACCCTCACCGGCGTGGAAGGTCCGACTTCCTTGACCGGATGGCCGCGATCGTCGAGCAGCGATTTTACCTTGCCGCTATAATCACCACAGATGAATGGATCACCGACTTTTAACGTACCCATCTGCACGATCACGGTGGCAGTAGGGCCGCGTCCTGCTTCCACTTGCGCCTCAATCACAGTGCCGCGTGGTCTGGCTGTGGGCGATGCCTTGAGCTCCATCACCTCTGCCTGAAGCGTCATCATCTCAAGCAGGTGATCAATTCCGGTGCCTTTCGTCGCCGACACGGGACAAACAATCGTTTCGCCTCCCCAATCTTCCGGAGTAAGCCCGTGTTCCTGCAGTTGTTTCTTCACCCTGTCGATGTTCGCTGAAGGCAGATCGATCTTGTTGATTGCGACCATGATCTTCACATGCGGCGCGGCCTTGGCGTGATTGATCGCTTCGATTGTTTGCGGCATAATGCCGTCATCCGCCGCGACAACGAGCACGACGATATCGGTTACATTGGCGCCGCGCGCCCGCATCGCCGTGAATGCAGCGTGGCCGGGTGTGTCGATGAAAGTAAGCGTCCCGCCATTGTGCTTAACGGTGTAAGCCCCGATATGTTGCGTGATTCCACCCGCTTCGCCAGCCGCCACATGGGTCTTGCGGATGGCATCCATTAGCGTTGTCTTACCATGATCTACGTGGCCCATGAATGTGATGATGGGACCGCGGGGTTTGAGTTCCTCTTCCTTTTCAATGACCGGCGGAGGCGGCGCGACGACTACCTCTTCCACCTTGTGAACGCCGGCGCCTTTTTCACGGCGCTCCTTTTCAAG
>CATPBS010000097.1 GCA_955652715.1 uncultured Candidatus Udaeobacter sp. | reverse complement strand
TGGGGCCGCACGCGTCCCCACGTGAGAAAACTGATATCCGAGAGCAGATCAGGCTCGTGAAGTTTGAATGAAACGAAACCGGCCAGCAGCGTGCCCAGGATCAGCCACGCCATCGCTGATGTATAAAACATCAGCACTGGGACACGTGTTGACGCGTCGATGTACGCGCGCTCCAACTGCTCTGTGGCCCCTGCGGCGGCAGAAACAGATGGTTCTTTCAGTGGAATTCCAGTCCCGTTCATGGAGTTGTTGTGGGGACAGGTGAAGCGGGTGCAGACTGCGCCGCTGGCGAAGGTGACGCGGGAGCTTGTGTTGGAGGCGACGCAGCGGGTTGAGCGGCGCCAGGTTTCAGAGAACCAGCCGGCGCGGGCGAACCTGGGCTTGCGGTAACCTGTGCTTGCGGCGTGGCGATTGGACCTGCCGGCGCTGGTTTTTGCTGCGCCAGCGCGGCGGTGGTCACTTCCATCGCGCGACTGATCGGGATGCGAACAACGCCTTTGTTCTTGTCGACCCAAGCGTACGTATTCAGCGCCTTCTCCGCGTCTTCGCGCACTGTTTTCAGAATTTCCATGCGCTTTTTCACCCGCTTCTCTTCGTAATCACTTCCGCGCGGCGTGGGGCCAATCACCACGAGCACAATCAGGCCGAATAACGCGAAGAGAAGCACGACCCCTAACCACGTGGGCAACGGAGCACGCGAGTGTGCAATCTGCTGAATAGATTCGGTGTCGGCCATGTCAGTTGACTGTTTGCAGAGATTCGATCAGGCGCGGATCGCGGACGGGAAACAGCGAAGTCCTGGGCACCAATCGCAGATAAACGAACCCGAGCGTCGCACCGATGGCGATGAGCGAAAGCAAATCCCAAATGCTGGGATGAAAGCCGGTGCCGTGTAACGAAGGCAGCACAACGAGGTAGATGTCGAGCATCTGCATGCAGAGGATCCATCCAGCCACGATACAAAGCTGGTGCGGATGCTTTTTGATGGAGCGCATGAGCAGAATTGGAAAAGCAATGAAGAAGCGCCCGATCACCAACAGCATGGTCAGCGCCCACCAGGATTCGGTGTTTCGGGTGATGAAATACTGCGTCTCTTCGGGGATGTTTGCATACCAGATGAGCATGTACTGGCCGAAGCCGATGTAGGCCCAGAAAACGCAGAAGGCCAGCATCCATTTTCCCATGATGTGATAGTGCTCGACAGTGACGACGCCTTTCAGGTAACCCGCTTGACGCAACGCGGTGATCACTAGAACGAGGAGCGACATTGAACTGCCGGCTGCGCCCGCGAAGATGTAAACGCCGAACATGGTTGAGAACCACCGGTAATTGAGGCTCATCAGCCAATCGAACGCGCCGAAGGTCAAACAAAGCGCGAACACCGGCAGACTGATGAACGAGACCTTGCGCATTCCGATGGTGAAGCGCGGATTGCCATCCTTGTCCTGGCGCACCGAAAGTCTTCGCAATGCGAGTGCCGCCAAAAGGAAAAACCCGAGGAATACTACGGCGCGCATGAAAAAGAAATGCCAGTTGAGATAGGCGCGCTTGGTATCGAGCGCAGCTTCGGCTCCGGGCGGAATATCCATCCACGCGTAGAGATGGTGACGCAGCAGAAGAATCGGCACAAAAAGGAGCGCCAGCACCGTTAGCAGTGCAGCAATGTTTTCCAGCTGTCGGCGCACGACCACGCTCCATTCGGCGTCGGTCGCGTGGTGGACGATTGTCCAGAAGAAGCAGCCGGCGCACAGAGTGAAGAAAAACGCAAATGCAAACAGCCACGAATAACTAAACTGATGCGGATTCACGACTGCGCCGACGGCACAAAGGACGAGCGCGATCACTGCAACCAGTCCGAGCAGGAATGAAAGCCCAGCAAAACGGCTGCTCTCGAAATATTCGCCTTCCGGCGTTGGAACAGTATGTAAACGTTCGCTCATTTTGCTGTAGCCGGCGGCGGTGACGCCGGTTTGTCGAGTTCGGCTCGATGCTCCTCCGGAACATCGGCAATCGCGGCGTTTTGACTGCGCTGCAAAGCGCGCAGATAAGCAATGATCGCCCAGCGATCTGGCACGATGATGGTCGGCCCGTAAGCCATCATCGTGTTTTTGCCGTTGGTGATTGTGTTAAAAATTTCGCCGTCCGACATTTTGCGAATGCGTTCATCCTGGAGCGAAACCACGGTGGCAAGCCCGTGTTGTTTGACGATGCCGTTGCCCGCAGCCGCCGCGCCGTGGCACATCGCGCAAGTGATGTTGAAACGCTGTTGCCCGCGCTGCATCAACTCGCGCCTCATTTCCAGAGGAATACCTGTTCCCCAGCGATCGCCCATTTTGCCGGTGTCGTAGTAATCGGTGCCGACGCTGAAACTCGCCTGCGGATGCGACCAGCGATCGACCGCCGGCGCCTGTGTCTCAGCTGCCTGCGGCTTCGGCATCTCGTATCCAATCGGAACCGTGCCGGCGACGGGCAAACGCGGCCCACGTCCGTCCGCGAAGAAATCCAGCGGCGCTTGTGCGCGCACTTTCATCTGGCGCACCATGTCTGGAAAAAGCTCCAGTGGCGGCGCAGTGCTTACTTGTCCACGAAATCCGAACACCGCGATGATGGCGATGGTGCAAAGAAGAAAAATCACGAAAAATCCGCGCAACATAATCGTCAGCCCAAATCTTGTAGGGCGTTTCTGTGAAACGCCGTCCAGTCGATGGCGCCTGACACAGACGCCCTACAATGTCGTGAAAACGTGTTCGTCCCCATTAGTTAGTCCTCGTGGACGACGGTGATGTGTTCTCCGCCGGTTTCTTCCAGCAATTGGCGCACGCCAGCCTCGGTAAATCGCGGATCGCGCGCTTCAATCGCCAGGAAAAATCCGTCGTTGGTTACGCGGCTGAATCGTTCCCAGTTGAACATGGGATGGTACCAGCGCGGCAATCCGTTCATGCCAAGCATTGCGAAAAACGCAGCGAACGCGCCGAAGAGCACGGTTAACTCAAACATGATCGGGAAAAACGCCGGGACGGTCCAAAAGTTCCATGGCTTACCGTGCACATCGAGCCGATAGAGACCCCACGAGGGGCCGAACTCAACCAGCGCAGCGGTGAGCAGACCGGAAACTCCGCCAAACAAAACCCAGCCGCTTAACCACGATTTTCCCAGTCCCATCGCGTCATCCATTCCGTGAATGGGGAACGGCGAATAAACGTCCCACCGTCGGAAACCTGCGTCCCGAACTCGCGCGGCCGCTTCGTAAAGCGCGGCGGCGCTCGGGTACTCCGCTGCCATTGCGTAAACTTTGTGGCCCGCAGGTGTCCGCATCATCGTGTGCGCTCCTTTCCGCCAGGAGAAATCGATTGAGCGGGCATGTCATAATGCGGGTCCGCCTCTGGCACGGCGGTCTTCACTTCCGACATTGCGATCATCGGCAGAAATCGGATGAAAAGCAGGAACAGCGAAGTGAAAATGCCGAGCGTCCCGATGTACGTCCAGATGTCCACCCAACTTGCATGAAAGATTCCCCATGACGAAGGCAAAAAGTCGCGATGCAATCCGCCGGCGATGATGATGAAGCGCTCAAACCACATCCCGGCGTTCACGCACATGGCGACGAAAAACACGACAAGGATGTTGCGGCGGCACCATCTGAACCAGAAAAGTTGTGGCGAGAGGCAATTGCAGAAGAGCATGCCGAGCCACCAGTACCACCAGTAAGGACCAAAGACGCGGTTCCAAAACGCGAAGCGTTCGAAGGAATTGCCGCTATACCAGGCGACGAAAAATTCCATCGTGTAGGCGTAGGCGACGAATGAGCCGGTGAGCAAAATGATCTTTGCCATCTTGTCGATGTGCTGCGCCGTAATGACATCGTACAGCTTGAAGATCGCGCGCGCGGGGATCAGCAGCGTCAGCACCATGGCAAACCCGCCAAAGATTGCGCCGGCCACAAAGTACGGAGGAAAAATTGTGCTGTGCCACGTCGGTAAAATCGACGTGGCGAAGTCGAACGATACCACGCTGTGAACTGAAAGAACCAGCGGCGTGGAAAGCCCCGCTAAAAGCAGATACGCCATTTCATAATGACGCCAGTTCCGATTCGAACCACGCCAGCCACAGGCGAAAAGTCCGAAAAGAAATTTCCGAATCTTCGAGGTGGCTCGATCACGCAGCGTCGCTAAATCCGGGATCAAACCCGTGTACCAAAACAAAACTGAGACTGTGAAGTAGGTCGAGACCGCAAACACGTCCCACATCAGGGCGCTGCGGAAGTTTGGCCAGATCCCCCAATTGTTGGGCACGGGCGCCAGATACCATGCCATCCAGACGCGGCCCACGTGGATGCCGGGGAAAATCGCAGCGCAAATCACCGCGAAAAGCGTCATCGCTTCGGCGGAACGGTTGATCGATGTACGCCATTTTTGCCGGAGTAAAAACAAGATCGCCGAGATGAGTGTGCCGGCGTGTCCGATACCGATCCAAAAAACGAAGTTGGTGATATCCCAGGCCCACCCAACCGGAATGTTATTCCCCCATATGCCAACGCCGGTCGAAATCTGGTAGCCAAGACAAAAGAGACCGAAGGTCGCAGCGCTGGCAGTGATGGTAAAAGCCACCCACCACCAGCGCGGCGCCGGTTGCTCCACGACTCCGGAAACTCGCTCGGTGAGCCAACTAAAATTCCGTCTGTTTAAAACCAGCGGTACCCGCGCAAGCGGTCGCTCGGTCTCTTTGATCATCTCCGGTGCTGTTGGTGCTGCGTCCATGATTTCTACGGAACATAGGCCTGCGGCCTGTGCGCCCAACGGGGATGTTCCCCGTTACCGCGACAGAAAACAGGCAACATGCCTGTTTGGCACACAGACAACATGTCTATGTTCCGTCTCATTCCGGTACTTTCTCCACCAAACTTGCGACTCCGATGTTCTCCGCGTCCGGCATCTTCGGATTGGGATTGCGGATGCGCGCCAGATAACTCGTTCGCGCAACGACGTTCAAATAATCAAGCAAGCGATAATTGCGGTCCTGCCCTTTCATTTTTGAAACGCGGCTTTCCGGATCCTTGATGTCGCCAAAGACAATCGCGCCTGTAGGACAGGCTTGTGCGCATGCTGTGGTAAACGAATCGCGCGGGATCCGCGTGTCCGCGGACGCGCCTGCACGGGCGTGCGCCGCAATTTTTGCTTCCTCGATACGCTGCACGCAGAAGGTGCATTTCTCCATCACGCCGCGCATGCGCACGGTCACGTTTGGATTTTTCTGCATCTTGATGATGTCAGGCGCGCCTTTAGTCG
>CATPBS010000096.1 GCA_955652715.1 uncultured Candidatus Udaeobacter sp. | reverse complement strand
GAACGCAAACAACTATGGAAACGGCGGCCTCTCATTTATTGATCGACAGATTTACCATTACCTGCTGATCCCGTTTACGAAAAAGGCGCTGCTTCAGCAGGAAAAACAATTCACCTGGATGGAGCGCTTTGTCACCGGCGGTAAGCCAAAGCCGGATTGGGGTCCGGGCCGCGATGATGCCATGAACCTGACAAAATATTTCATGACCAGCATGGCGGAGGATGACACGTTTGGTCCGACGGATTTTCCCTCAATCTGGAACCTGGGCATCCGCAGCGGAAAAGATAACACCGGAAAACAAATGTTCTTAAACTGGACTGGCGACACGCCGGCGGTGCGCTCGGTTCTGATCGATTCGGCGCTCGGTCTTGGTGCGCCAGCACGACCGTGGTTTCTTCAGCGCATGGCTGATCTCGATCATTATCTGAGTAATCTGCCGCCGCCTAAGTGGCCCTTTAGTGAAACAAATCCGATCAACCAGCAGATGGCGGGTGAAGGCCAGAAGATTTACGCGCGCGACTGCGCGGCGTGTCATGACGCGCGCGCTGAATTTACAAACAAGGTAATTCCTATTACGGAGATTAAGACCGATCCGGAGCGGATGTATTCGTGGTCGAAAGATGCCGCAGCGGAGGCAAACCGGCGCGTAAAAAAATTGGGGATCGATCGTCCACCCATGGTAGAGACGCAGAACCCATACGGTTACGTCTCACCGCCATTGGATGGAATCTGGCTGCGCGCGCCGTACCTTCACAACGGCTCCGTCCCGACACTGCGCGACCTACTGAATCCGCCCAATGAACGCCCGCAGAATTTTCATCGCGGGTACGATGTTTTTGATCCTATCAAAGTAGGTTTCAGGGAGCCGCCACCGCGACCGACCGGACCCAATGGCGAATTAACGCAACCGTATTTCCTTTTCGACACGAGGGAAAAAGGGGACGGGAACCAAGGTCACACCTACGGCACCCAGCTGTCCAATGAGGACAAAGAGAGACTGCTGGAATATTTGAAGACACTTTAACCACCCTCGTGATTCGTTGTCGCCTTCGCCAAGGCTACGACGGGCCAGCGAAGCATTAAAACGGATCGAGCGCGCCTGTCTCGAAAACGGCGCGCCAAACAAAAGCGCTTGTGCGCGCGGCGGTTCTCCGGCAGTTTTCGTTCTGTCATGGCGGGAAATCGCAGACTTGGTTGTCTCAGTATTTTTTTGTTTGTCGCGCTTTGCGCCAGTCTGTTCGTGAACTTCTTGCTGATGGTTGCAGCGTTTCAGCGCCTGGGCGGCAGCCGGGAAGCCGAACCGATCCCGCGTTTCCGTGAGATCCTGCTCCAAAGAGGCCCTAGTTTGGACAAAATCGCTGTCATCACCATGCGCGGCCTGATCAGTTCGTCGCTACCGGGCAGCGTTAGCGATTCAATGGTCGACGACATGCGCGCTGCGCTGCAACAGGCGCGCGACGATAGTCGGGTAAAAGCCATCGTACTGGAAGTCGATTCTCCCGGCGGAGAAGTGACTGCGTCGGATGCGATCTACAGCGCGCTGGTCAAGGCGCGCGCGAGAAAACCGGTGGTCGTCTACATGGATTCGCTCGCGGCTTCCGGCGGCTATTACGTCTCTTGCGGCGGAAAGTTTTTGATGGCCAACGAAACCACCATTACTGGCAGCATTGGGGTCATCATCCAAACCCTGAATTACGAGCAATTGTTCAATAAGGTCGGCCTTGCTTCCGTGGTTTTCAAAAGCGGCAAATTCAAGGACATGCTAAATGGCGCGCGGCCAATTACGCCGGAGGAGCGCGACCTTGTGCAGAACTTCATCATGAAAACTTACGACAAGTTTCTCGGCATCGTGGCGAAAGAGAGAAACCTGCCGGCCGATCTCCTGCGCAATACGATTGCTGATGGCCGAATTTTGTCCGGTAAGGAAGCATTCGACAACAAACTAATCGATGGCCTTGGTGAGTTGGACGACGCCTTCCGTAAAGCAAAGGAATTGGGCAACGCGCCGGACGCGAAAGTGGTGAAGTACGGTCCGCCTTTCAGTCTGAGCCGCTTCCTTCGAATATTTGGGGAATCCGAGTCAAAAATCGAACTCCAGCTTCCGAAGCAACTCGTTCCACAACTGGAAACGGGGCGCGCGTATTTCCTGCCAAGCTATTACGCACCGTAGCGGCGGGAGCCCATGCCATCCGGCAGTCTCTTTGCGGCATTCGGACCCGCTCCAAACCTTATTTGGGGCGTCCTTTCCTTTCTTTACGTTATTGCCAGCGCTTATGTCTATATTTCGCTGATTCGCCAGATCAGCCTCCGGACGTTTGCGCCTGCTGGCGCGACGCGAACCTTCGGGCTGCCCGAAGCGATACTCGCTGCGGTATTGATCCTTTTCCTTTTGCTGAACATCCGCTCATCGATTTCGCGCCCCTCGATCCAATTCAGCGCGCGCAATCTTTTGGAAAATTTCATCCTCGTCGTTTTCGTGGTGCTCTTCATCGTTACTTTCCTCCAGTTGCGCGGGTTTGACGTTGGCTCGTTAAGCGGGTTTTCCAAGATTAGCTTTGTCCGCACCCTGAGCACTGGAGCAATCCTGCTGTTCTTCGCTTATCCATTGATTCTCTGGTCCGACGTCATTACGCAACGGCTCTTCGGGGGTGGTTCGAGCAAGCAGAGCATCGTAGAGTTTTTCAGCGGATCGCGCACCATCGAGCAGCGAATTACGATCATCATTTTTGCGGTGGCAGTCGCGCCCGTAGTTGAGGAATTTCTTTTTCGATTTTTCATTTACGGCGTACTCAAACGCTATTTTGGTCGTCTCTTGGGCATTACATTTAGCGCGCTGCTGTTCGCCGCAGCACACGCACACTTTCCTTCGTTTGTGCCACTGTTCGTTCTGGGGAGTTGTTTCGCGATCGCCTACGAGTGGAGCGGTTCCATTCTTGTCGCCATGACTATGCATTCGCTCTTCAATTCGCTCACCCTCACCGCGCTTGCATTTCCGGAGATCTTTTCTCAATGAACCTTCGCGCGTCCGACCCAGGACGGGTTCGCTGCGGCGAACTGGGCGAGGACCGGTTGCTGGATCAGCTTTTCCCGCAGCTCTTGGCGGGAAAAGCGGCCGCCATCGGTCTGGGCGACGACTGCGCTGTGGTGGAGATGCAGGATCGCCACAGGCTTCTCGTTCTCAAGACCGATTGCGTTGTCGAAGGCGTGCATTTTCTTCAGGACACGAACGCGCTGAATGTTGGATGGAAAGCAATGATGCGCCCGCTGAGCGATTTTGCCGCGACCTCAGCTCTTCCTCGGTTCGCGCTGATTACGCTCATTGTCCCGGAACAAACGGAAGTCGCATGGGTGAAAGAACTTTATCGTGGCCTGCGCCGGGCGGCGAAGCGGTTTGAAGTCAGCATAGTCGGCGGCGAAACGAGCAGCACACCAGGACCCATTGTCATTTCTACGAGTGTGGTTGGATTTGCGGAAACGGGACGGGCGGTGTCCCGCCGTGGCGGCAAGGCGGGCGACGATCTTTTCGTTACCGGCCGGCTCGGTGG
>CATPBS010000095.1 GCA_955652715.1 uncultured Candidatus Udaeobacter sp. | reverse complement strand
GCACTTTGGCGATGGCGGCCTTTTCCGAATGGGTCAGCTTTGCCTGCAAAGTATCGGCAATGGTCGTCGCGATATCGCTTTCGACCGCAAAGATGTCGGTCAGTTTTCGATCGTAGGTGTCGGCCCAAAGATGCGCGTCGGTCAGAGCATTAATCAGCTGCACATTCACCCGCACCTGGTCGCTGGACTTCTGGACGCTTCCCTCCAAAATGTTGGTCACGCCAAGTTGCTTCGCAATCTGGGGAAGATTTTCCGGCGTGCTCTTGAAGTGTTGCGTCGAGGTGCGCGAGATCACCTTCAGGTCGGCGACCTTGGCCAACCTCGTGAGGATTTCATCCTGCACGCCTTCAGCAAAGTAAGCATTGTCCGGATCGCGACTAAGATTGTCGAATGGCAGAACGGCAATCGATTTTGCCGGCAATTCGCTCGAAGACGCACTGCTGCTGTTCCGCGCCGTGTAGCGTCCGAGAAAAAATAGTCCGATCGAGAAAAGACCGCCGATAACAACCACATAAATCCATGCGTGCTTTTTCTGGCGCGCCGTTCGCGGCATGGCATCGGCCGTTTCGGTACGCTTAATTCCCTGCGGCGTCAGCTCGAACATCCAGGCCAGAGCCAGCGCAATCGGTAAACCGATTATGATAAACAGGACAATCAAGCGGACGACCCAGTTCGGAATGTCGAAGACCGGAAAAACCTGCGCGATGCCTTGAGCGAGTGCCCAACCGGCGACCACGTAGGCCACCGCAACCTTGTAAACGTTACGCCGCTTTAGCTCGGAGAAGAAGTTACCCAAATTCATTTTTGAGTGACGGTCTTTCCAAATTCCCGCGCCGGAACAATCTTCTCGGCGAGCGCTTCGAACCGCGGATCGTCGTGCAATGAATTGAGCAGCGGATCAATACGGATTGGTCCGATATTGAACCCATCGTGCTCTCGATAACCTTGTTCGAGCCAGTTGAGCGCTTGATTGCGATCACTCAGGCCGAGATAAACGAGGGCCAGAGAGTAAGCCGGAATGTAGCGTTGCTCTCGTATCTGGCGCAATTGTTGCAGGGTTTTTTGCGCTTCATCTTTTCGCCCGGCGGCAGCGTAAAGACGGCCCAGCATTCCGAGTGGAACAGAATCATCGGTGATGCTGATCGTTTTCTGATACTCAGCGATGGCTTCGGGAATAGCGCCTTTCAACTCGAGCGCTAACGCGAGGCCGTATCGGGCGTAATAGAATGAACCGTCCATTTCTACTGTCTTGCACAATTGCGCGACGGCATCATCGAGACGCCCGGCATGGATGCAGGCCCATCCCAGATTGCTGTTGATAATGAGGGACAGAGGATCGAGCTCGACCGCGCGTTTCATCTCCGCCACTTCGCGCTCGGTTTGACCGATATTCGCGAGCGTATCGTTGGCGAACCATTGACGCGCCGTCGCGTCGTTCGGATTCAACTGCAGAGTTCGTTCGTATTCGGCAATTGCCGCGGGATAATCGAACCCGTTGAGTCCTTTGAGCGACGCGAGAGCGGCATGAGCGTTGGAGGAAGTGTCATCCAGCGCCAGCGCTTTTCTGGCCGCCGCTTCGGCTTGCGGAAAACAGTCGTTCGGCGCGCCGCCATTGAAGGCTGGGAGCAGCTTCCACGATTGCGCCAAAGCCGCGTAAGCTTGCGCATAGCCGGGATCCTTTTCGATAGCCTGGTTGAAGTATTCGATTGATTTCCGAAGATCAACCGCGGTGCGTTTGTTCCAAAAGAATCTGCCATTGAGGTAAAGTTCGTAGGCTTCGGGATTCGCCGTCGGCTTTTTCGACATTGCAGTTTTTTCCGAGCCGGTAAGCTTCGCCTGCAACGTGTCGGCAATCGTCTTCGCGATCTCGCTCTCGACGGAGAAGATGTCGATCAACTTCCGATCGTAAGTGTCGGCCCAAAGATGCGCGTCGGTCAGCGCATTAATGAGCTGCACATTGACGCGGACCTGATCGTTCGCTTTCTGCACGCTGCCCTCCAAAATGTTGGCCACGCCAAGTTGCTTCGCGATCTGGGGAAGGTTATCGGGCGCGCTTTTGAAATGTTGCGTTGAGGTGCGCGAGATCACTTTCAAATCGGCCACCTTGGCCAGGCGCGTCAGAATTTCATCCTGCACGCCTTCAGCGAAATACGCGTTGCTCTTGTCTTCACTCAGATTGTCGAACGGCAGAACTGCGATCGATTTTGCCGGCAATTCGCTGGAAGACGCACTGCTGCTGGTCCGCCCCGTGTAGCGTCCGATAAAAAACAATCCAATGGAAAACGCGGCTCCGATCACAACGACGTAGATCCAGGTGCGCTTCTTCGAGTGCTGATTTGCCGTATCGGCCACATCTGTGCGCTTTATTCCTTCTGGCGTCGCTTCAAACGCCCATGCGATAACAAGGGCTACGGGAAATCCGATCACGACGAGCGCTATGACCAAACGCACGACCCAGTTTGGGATTTCAAGAAACGGAAAAACCTGCGTTGCAACTTGAACCAGGAGCCACCCGACAATTGCGTAGGCCACGGCAACCTTGTAAACATTGCGCCGCATCAGCTCCCCGAAGAAGTTCCTCGGATTCATGGCGTTGCTTTTGCCACACAGTCAATTCATGAGCAAGGCCAGCATTAGTCCAAATTGCGCTAATCGTTTCCGGGAAGCGGCTTGAAAATCTGCATGGTCCCAGTCACATTCATAAACCAACAGAAGAAATCATCATGTCAGACCATCAAACCGAATCAAAGCGCCTCCTGTCGCACACCATCGCCGAGTGGGCTTGTTCGCTAAGGTACGAGCATCTTTCCCCCGCCGCCATTCAAGCGGCGAAATTATTTTGGTTCGACTCGATCAGCTGCGCGCTGGGCGGCAGTCAGCAAGATGACGCCAAGATTTTGCTCAAGCACTACCGCGCGATGGGTGGCGGCAACGGCGGCGCCGCTGCTTTTGCTGGTCCGGTCTTTGTCACTACCGGCCACGGGGACGTTCTGGTCCGCCCGGCGCCTCCAGAATCAGATGTCCTGAATCTCCTATCGCGGTGAAACTGTAGGTCTGGCCGCTTCGCACATC
>CATPBS010000094.1 GCA_955652715.1 uncultured Candidatus Udaeobacter sp. | reverse complement strand
GAGGTCAGCCCAGTTAACGCCAGCCTGTTTCAAGCCGCAGGGCCAAAATTCAAGGAGCAATTTTACATCGGCGTTGTCCGCCAGGACGCGATTAGCACCTCGTAAGGCATGAACCTCATATCCTTGAATATCCATTTTGATTAAATCCACGCGTTCGCCAGGCTTGAAGTAATCGTCCAGCGCCAACATATCGATGGGCACTGTATCGCGCGATTCTCCCTCGGCTATGTAGGTCCGATGATCGACGTTTAGCTTATCCGAGAGATAAAGTGTGGACCTGACACTGCGCTCCCCGAGAGCGGCATGGGACAGGCGCACATTTGCAAGCTTCCGTGTGGCAGATTTCAAGCGTCTGAAATTCTCAGACGACGGCTCAAAGGAATGAACTACGCCGGTGGGACCAACACAGGCGGAGAGAAACTGCGAATAAACGCCGATATTCGCGCCCGCGTCCACAACAACCGCACCGGTAAATAAAACTTTTCGCAGGAGCTGCCGCTCTGCTCGATCAGCGTAAGCCTTGAACGTACGATAACACAGGAAGTAGATTGCAAACGCGTGGTCGTAAACCTTGTTGCCAACTCCGCGAATAAGCGAGACTAACGGCATCAGCGGCGTGTTAAGGAAATGCGCAACGACCGCATCGGAAGGTCGACGGCTCTAAAGCTAAACTCGACGGCCGAAAAAAGAAGCTCCGGGACGATCACTTTGCCGCCGGATTTGAACGTGGCTGTTGCAGAATCAAGGAATTCAATCTGGTGCTTCATTGGGTATGGACGCGCGCGATGCCACTATAACATTGGAAAACCTGTTGAGAAACCATACGTTCGCTCGATGCGGGTTCGCTGGAACCAGCTGTTTACGTCGAAGGTGGACGCGGAGGTGCGCTGGGATCGATGGGATTTCGTGGCTCTCGTTCTCGGTCTTTTAGCCGTTATTTGGGTCTTCGCGCTTAAACTCAAGACATTTTACGATCTTGGCTATACATCTGACCTCTTTGTGAACGAAGCGGCAACAAGCAGACGAGGTGTTTGCACGTTATCGCCGTGAAGGCAAACCCGAAGAGCCCGTTATTGCCTCAACTATGCTTTTTCGCTATGCGCACGATCGAAACCTCTTCTGGCTCGACCGACTGCGCGGCCGGCCTGCGCCCATTTGGATTCTCGGCGATAGCGCCGACAATTATACCCCTTTTCAGGATCAGCGCAGACACAATAAATGCAAACTCTGGGATCCGAATGGAGGACTACACAGTCGTTGATCGTCGCGGCCGTTTCGTCCTGCTCAGGAAGAAAGACTAGTGAGGTAAACTAGAGTTGTCGACATCAGCGTCGCGTCAGGGTCACGGTAAAGAAACTTGCGCAGAAGCCCGGAAAGCGGCGACTGAAGGCGAGATCTATTGGAAATAACATGTGATAGAGAAAGCGTGGAACCGGTAGCCTGTGCGAAATTCCGCCCGTAGCCATGTATGACAAGGCGCTGAAAGGCCGGGTGGAAAAAGTCGTACGATCGAACTTATCATTCAAGGGTTGTAGCCATTCGCGTTTTCGAAAAAAAATTAGCCAGGGCAACGCGATGTTAGCCGATGCCAATGGGCCCTGCACTTCGCCTAGCTCAGGCTGGGACACCCGCAAATCAACTGGTTCGTGATGCAGGTACTTAAACATGATGGTTGATAGCACGGAAAAAAAAGGCTCAGTCGCGATTACTTTTCCACCTGATTTCAACTTGCTGGCCGCGCGGTTCAGAAACGCAATTGGGCTTTTGAGGTGATGCAGCACATTAGTGAGCGTAATAACATCAAGGCTTTCGTCCTTTATTGCGTCCACCTTGTCGATCTCGTGGCAGTCAAACACAACATCGAGATAATCCAGATCAAGTACGTCACTCGTAATGACGTTTGGGAGAAATTGTTTCAGTGGCGAAGTGCCGCTTCCTATTTCTAATATCGAGAGCGCCGCCGGATTGGCAAAGTCCTTGAACTGATCACGGTAAAGTTCGCGATACCAGAAAAGAAGATTTTTGTTCGCGCCGAGTCGCGCGCGGTTACGCAATGTTGCGGCACGGTCTTTCGCGTGCTCGCTATCCAGAACTGTCGTCGCGCCACTCATTTGGTTGCGCGGATATACAGCGAGCCCGCGAACTCCGAAACCACCGGGACGTTTTCGAGCAATCGACCCAGGGCATCCAGTCGACTAACTAGAGGCACTGGTGTTTTGGGGTGCAAGAAGTCGAAGGGATCGATTCGAACATCACGATACCCTGTTTCTTCGAGCAGGCGTCGGAGCGGCCAGCGAAAGAAAGCGGTCTCATCCGGTGAGTCGCCAAGTTTTCGCTTAATCCAAGGCACATTCTTTTGTATCGCGATCTGAGGGTTGAGCATGTTTGGCTCTGTAAAGCAAATTGTGCCCCAAGGCTTCAACACCCGGCAAATTTCGCGTAACGCCTGTTCGATCTGGAGGTGATGTAAAACCGAACTGCCCACGACGGAATCAAAGATGGCGTCAGGATAACTCAATTCGTAGGCGTTCTGGATTTCGTAACGAACGTTTGGTGCAGAACAATTTGTCCTCGCGATTTCCAGAAGCTCAGGTGAAACGTCAATCGCGACAATGTCCGCTCCTGAGCGCGCCAGTTCCCGAGTGAAATAGCCAGAACCGCATCCTAACTCAAGAACGCTCATTCCCGGCCCGAGATGGTTACTGAGCATCTTCACCCGGCGCGCCCAGCGCAGTTTGCCAGCCGGGCTCTCCCAATTCCAAATCTCGCCCGCCCCATGCTCGGCAAGGAACCGGCCGTGTTGAATTTCTTTGGCAATGCGTTCTTGCACTAGCAGACTTCAGCTATTGTGGATTTAAAGCTCGCAAGCCTTTGTCGGCAGTCTGAAAATTCGGGACCTGACAGGGACTTAGTATCCGAGTTTTAACTTCAAGAATCCGTGCCAGCACATCTTTAGCATGACAAGTCCGTTCCGAAAGACCTTGGTCATCTTGGTGGAACCATAGATGCGTTCCTGGTAGTGGACGGGTAGGTCCAGAATTTTAAGGTTCAACTTTGCAGCGCCAAACAACAGTTCATAGTCTCCCCAGCGGTCTTCGGTTCCCCAGCTCCCGAGCATTGGCTTAATCCGCGCCCAGTCGCTTCTCCAGAGGACTTTTGTGCCGCACAGCGTGTCCTTTACCCGTTGCCCGAGCAGATAGGTAAAGGCGACGCTGAAAAATTTGTTGCCCAGCATGTTTGCTCCGGTCATTGCTCCTCTTGGCACGGGATAGACGAGCCGGGAGCCGTTGACAAACTCCGCCTGCCCCGAGACGATAACATCGATGAAGTAAGGCAGCTCCTCGGGAATCGTCGTTAGATCGGCATCGAGAACCATCAAAATATCACCCGTTGCAGCGTCGAAACCTGTCCAGACGTTCCGCGACTTACAAACTCCCGGCCCGTGCTCAAGCCGAATGTTCTTCTCCGGATAGAGCGACTGCACCCGCAACACTTCTTCAGCGGTGCCATCAGTCGACTGATCGTCACAGAAAATTATCTCTGTCCGGTCCGCTAAAGCCGGCATGCGGCGAACAGCGTCCTCTACGTTTCCCCTCTCATTCTTGCATGGAATGACGACTGATACGGAAAGCTCTGCCGGCGACACG
>CATPBS010000093.1 GCA_955652715.1 uncultured Candidatus Udaeobacter sp. | reverse complement strand
TCCTAACATCTTGCCAACAGCGTCAATCGACTGAATGCCAGCCGCGTTTCCGTACTGGTAGAAAAACGAGTCGCATGACACTTTGATTGCATCAGCGAGTCCGATGGTCCCGTGCGTATAATGTTTTTCGGCTACCCAGCATCGGAAAAAGTGATCGCCGTAACTCACACCGCCACCGCAACTGTATTTGGCGCCTGCGAGATTTTTGGTGCCGCGCAGACCGGCGAGCGACGTGATGAGCTTGAATGTTGACCCGGGTGGCAGGCAGCTAATCGCACGATTGACCAACGGATCGCCCTCGTCTTTCTGCAGTGCTTTCCAATCCTTGGCTTTTATGCTCGGGATGAAAGTATTTGGATCGAACGAAGGCACAGAAGCCATCGCCAGGATGTTGCCATTGTTTGGATCGACAACTACCGCTCCTGCCCGGCTCACTGCACGCAGCGCTTCTTCGGCGATCGCTTGAATCCTCGCGTCGATCGTCAAATAAACATTGGCTCCTTGTTGTGGGGGATCTTCGCGTAGCACACCTTCGATTGTTCCCTTCGCATTCTTGCGCAAATAACGCACGCCAGGTTTCCCGCGCAGATATTCATCCATCGATTTTTCGATGTTCGACTTTCCTTCCACATCCTGCTGATAGAAAGTGAACTTGCTTGCTTCCTCCTTATCGATGTCGTTCGGCATGCCGACATAACCAAGAATATGAGCGGCCAGAGCGCCATAAACATAAGAGCGCACCGGTTTGATGGCGATGTCCACTCCCGGTAATCCGACATCGTGCTCCGAAAATTTTGCCATTGTTGGGAAATCAATGTCCTTGATGTAAGAGAAGGGGACCTCCGTGTCGTTGCGATAGTGTCGCTGTAGCTTGGCCGCATTGTAATCGCGCGCCAGATCCAGGTCGTTAAGACGCGGGACGATGCCACCATTGACAATCTTGATGATGTCGGGCTCCTTTTGGTCTTTCGGCATGCCGTTGATGATTGCTCGATATTCAGTCAACGGCGGAGTACCGAAGCGCTCGCGATAGCCCTTGACCATTTCCGGCAAATAGAAATCGACCTCATAGCTGGCACGATTTTGAACAAGTGTTCCGCCGTTGCGATCTTTGATCTCGCCGCGCACGGAAGGGATGCGCACGGTCGCTTGAGAACTGCCGCGAAGCTGTGAAGTCCATTCCGCGCCATGCGCTACTTGTATCCACCAGAGCCTGAGGCCGAGAGCGCCCATCCCCAGCAGCATCAGTAAAGCGAGAAACTGAATCCGCACACGCGAAGTCATGCGCCCTTTGTTCATTCGAATCGCCCCCTTTCGGGACCATAAGAATAAGCCGTCATCCGTCCGATCCATTGCAGAAGCCAGAACAGGATCGGCGCCACCGCCATGGCAATGAGACCGGGCCCGCCGATTTGCCACCAAATTTCGCGGGTAAAAACAAGAGAGCCGCGGCGGAATGTGATCATCAGGTATTGCGCCAAAACTATCAAAGAGGTGAAAATACCGCTCAGGATACAATGCACTTCCCAGCGGCCGCGGGCAAAGAGCGGTCTTAGGCCATGCATTAATCCTGCCAGCACACCGTAAAGCAGTATCGACGATCCGGCTGAGATTTCAACCTTACCACCAATCACCTGCACCGTAAGCGCATCGAGCAAAACCCCTGCGTATAACGCAAGCGCCAGCATGAGGGGAAACGGCAGGGCCATGGCTCCATAAAAAACAATTACAGGCACAATATAGACATGCGCGTTGTAGAGCCACGGCAGCGCCGGGATGAAAAGCTCCGCAATCTGCGCCACCAGCACCAAGACCAGCAGAAGAAAAAAGAATATCATCTTCGGCCCGTTACTACGAACACATCCTGCAGATGCGAGAGATCGACGGCTGGCGTCAGTTGCGCTTGTCCATCCAATTCCCGAACGCGAAAACTTTTCACCACGCCGATGAGCAAGCCCGACGGGAAAACGCCGCCTACTCCGGAAGTATACACTTTCTGTCCCGGCTTGAGCTCAGCCTGCTTCGATAAGAAATTCAGATCCAAAAGCGGGGTCAGTCCCGTCGTCAGTCGCTCGCCGGAGACAATCCCCTGCTCGCGGCTTCCTTCCACAGACGCCGCGACCCGGCAGTTTTCATCCGAGACCAGCAATACAATCGAGATGCCGTCGCTTACGGTAGTAGTTTTTCCCACCAGACCTTCATCTGTCACCACAGGCATGTCGGTTTCGACGCCGTCTCTTTTGCCGCGGTTGATTGTGACCGTTCGCCACCAGGTCGAGGAATCGCGCGCAACGATTTCTGCCGCGATCAACTTGAAAACCGAGCGTTCTCGATAATTCAGCGCGTGACGCAGACGATTCACTTCATGCTCCACATCGCGCAGGCCCTGGTTGGTCGTGCGCAGCTCTCTATTTTCCACCTGAAGTGCAGAATTCTCGTGCTCTAGTTGATCGAGCGACTTCAATCCGGTGCGCACAGATGTGATTTGTTTTTTGAGTCCTGAGCCGCCGGTCAAAAATGGGGCGAGGAGCTGATAGACGCTGGCCTTGAACTTCTGCGTCATGTCCGGCCCGAAGCTGAGAAAATATCCCAGAATAGCGCCAAAAATCAGCAGCGCGATGATGTTTGTACGGCTCATTGGAATTGCCAATTGCCAATTGCCGATTGCCGATTGGAGGATCGACAACTCACGGCTCTGCGGCTAACGAGTTCGGCGTTCGCTTTCCGGTATTCGCAATCGTTAGCGCCACTGGCGATCCGCTGAGGCGACCTGACGCAAAAACTTAAGTTCATTGAGACATTTGCCGGTCCCTTCCGCCACTGCACTGAGTGGATCTTCAGCTACGTGGACGGGCAAACCTGTTTCCTCACTCAAAAGTTTGTCAAACCCTCGCAGCAATGCACCTCCGCCCGCCAGTACCAATCCTCGATCGACAAGGTCTGCCGAAAGCTCGGGCGGACAGCGCTCAAGGGTAATACGCACGGAATCGACAATCGTCGAGATCGGTTCAAGCAACGCTTCGCGCACCTCCTGAGAAGTAATCATGAGCGTTTTAGGCAGACCGGCAACCAGATCGCGCCCCTTAACTTCTACGCTCGTTTCCTTTTCACTCGGATACGCCGAGCCGATCTTGATTTTTATCTCCTCGGCCGTGCGTTCGCCGACCATTAAATTGTAAGCGCGTTTCATGTACTGCACGATCGCCTCGTCCAATTCATCGCCGGCCACACGCACGCTCCGGCTAAATACAATTCCGGAAAGCGAAATAAGGGCGACCTCTGTCGTGCCTCCGCCGATGTCAATGATCATGTTGCCGGCGGGATCCTGCACTGGGAGTCCCACGCCGATTGCCGCTGCCATCGGTTCTTCGATCAAATAAACTTCGCGCGCCCCAGCGTGAGTTGCCGATTCACGCACCGCGCGCTTTTCCACTTCGGTAATTCCGGAAGGGACGGCAATAACAACGCGCGGCCTCGCGCGCACCCGGCGATTATGCACTTTGCTGATGAAATGCCGCAACATCGCCTCGGTAACTTCGAAGTCGGCGATGACGCCATCCTTGAGCGGACGCACCGCGACAATATTCGCCGGCGTGCGGCCCAGCATGCGCTTGGCTTCATCACCTACTGCCAAGACTCTGTTGGTGCCGGCTTGCACGGCCACCACCGACGGCTCACGCAAAACAATCCCCTGATCTTTTACGTAAACAAGAGTGTTCGCGGTGCCGAGATCGATCCCGATGTCGCTGGATAACCAGCCGAAGAGTCCGTTGAACATGAATTATTTATTAGCAGCACTTTCCAGTCCGAGGGAAGCGCGTTCACCCGTCTGAGCGGATCCCTTCTTTACAGGACCCCTTCCCGCGGCGCGATTCGGCCAGGCTGAAACGCCGTAACATGAAACAGTGCGGAGCGCCGTCAAGCGCATATTATAGGAATGGGGGAGTAACAGAGTGTTGGAATTTTGCAGTGACTCCGTTACTCGTTGACTGCAGTACTACAATGCAAAGAATTATTGTCGCCCCGTCCATTCTTGCCGCCGATTTCTCGCGACTCGGTGACGAAATCGATCGCGTCGAAGCCGCAGGCGCCGATTGGATTCATTGCGACATCATGGATGGACATTTCGTCGATAACATTTCATTCGGGCCGGAGATTGTCGGGATTGTACGCGGCCTAACGAATCTTCCGCTCGATGTCCATCTGATGATTGAGCATGCTGACCATTACGTGCCGCGATTTGTCAAAGCCGGTGCAAATTCGATTACTGTTCACGTAGAGCCGGAAGCGAAACACGATGTAGCGAAAACGTTGCAGCAGATTCGAGACAGCGGTTGCCGCGCCGGGCTCACGTTAAATCCCGAAACCCCATTTGATTTGATCGAACCATTCATCCACAAACTCGACATATTGCTGATCATGACGGTGCACCCCGGTTTCGGCGGCCAACCATTTCGAGCCGATCAAATGCCAAAAGTTACGCGCGCCAGATCACTGAATCGTAAGATCGACATCGAAGTGGATGGCGGCATCAATGCGGAAACTGCGGGCGTGTCAATCAAAAATGGCGCCAACGTACTCGTCGCTGGGACGTCAATTTTTCACGCGAAAGATTACGCGAAAGCGATTCGCGAGTTGCGCGGCGAATGACATTCGCGCCGATCGTCGATCTTAGTGGATTTATGCGGATTCGGCAGCCACCACCGGCTCGGCTTCTTCGGTCGTTTCAGCCATCACTTCGTCAGTTTGCGTCACGCGGACGACTTCTTCGATCGTTGTTTTGCCTTGAGCGACGCGCCGCCAGCCATCCAGCCGCAAAGTCTCCATGCCTTCGGCGATGGCACATTGCTTGAGCTCGCCGCCATCGCACTTCCGCATGATCAGCTTTCTTAACGGTTCGGTAACCAGACAAATCTCATAAATTGCGGCGCGACCCTGATAGCCGGTCTGACGGCATTGATCGCAACCGGCGCCGCGCTGGCAGCGGGTGCCGAGTTCTTTCACGGGGAAACCGATCTCGGCGAGATACTCGCGCGGATAATCGACCATTTGGATACAGTCGGGACAAATCGTGCGCACAAGCCGTTGGGCGATGAACGCCTTCACCACCGATGAGAGTAGAAACGGTTCCACGTCCATGTCGAGCAACCGCGTTATGCCGCCTACAGCATCATTCGTGTGGAGCGTGCTGAAAACAAGGTGGCCAGTCATGGCCGCGCGAATCGCGATGTCCGCAGTTTCAATGTCGCGAATCTCACCGACCATGACCACGTTTGGATCCTGTCGCAAAATGTGGCGGAGACCTTTGGCGAAAGTCAGATCAATCTCTGGTTTAACATCGATTTGCGAGACACCGGGAATTCGATATTCGACCGGTTCTTCGATGGTGATGATGCGGCGTTGCACTGAATTGATGCTGCTCAAGAAGCAATAAAGCGAGGTCGATTTTCCGCAGCCGGTGGGCCCCGTGAGAAGGATAATCCCGTTGGGCTGCGCCAACAGGTGACGGATGATCTTCTCCTGCCTTTCGCTGAGATCGAGTCGATCAAACCCAAATTGCTGCTCGCTTCGGCTGAGCAATCGCAGACTGATCGATTCGCCGTTGACAGTGGGAATGGTCGAAACGCGCACATCGATGTTTTGATTACTCGCCTGCAAATTCATGCGCCCATCCTGAGGCAATCGGCGTTCGGCGATGTCCATGTGCGACATTACTTTCAGGCGCGAGATAATGGCCGATTGCAAGACGCGCAGTTGCGGCGGCACAGCGACCTCGTGCAAAATCCCATCGATTCGATACCGAATCCGCAGATCGTTTTCGAGCGGCTCAACGTGAATATCGGTCGCGCGCTCCAAAATCGCCTCACGAATGATCTGATTGACGAATTTCACCACGGACGCCTCGGGATCGTCGGCGTAGAGCTCGATGGCGGTTTCGGAGTCCTGCAACACCTCGAAGGCGCGGTTCGTCTTTAGGATTTCATCGAAAGTCTCCGCGCCGATGCCGTAGAGTGTTTTCATCGCGCGCAAAAGCTGCGCGCGTGGCACCAGCACCCACTCGACCGACTGTTTCAAAAGCTGCGCTGCGAGCTGGCGACCGATGGAATTGAAAAGATCGTATGTCGCCAACACGACCGAATTTTCCTTCACCTCGATGGGCAGAATGTGATGTTGAAAAACAAAGCGACTCGGTAAGGTCGATAAGGTAGCGCGATCGATCTTTTTCGCATCCATCGAGACAACGGGTACCCGGAAGAAATTCCCGATTGCGCCTAGGAAGCG
>CATPBS010000092.1 GCA_955652715.1 uncultured Candidatus Udaeobacter sp. | reverse complement strand
GTTCTCGCCGGAGCGCGTCTTCATGAGTTTCCGGTCTTCGCCGAGAATGCTGCCAAACGTCATATGGCGCAGATCAGCCGTGTAACCTTCGCATCGCGCAATATTGAAAATTTGTTTGAAATGCAGAATCTGAGGCGCGCCCACGACGTACCAAATCGCGTCCGCTTTCAAATCGTTAACGCGATAATCAACCGTGGCTAGGTCCGTCGTTGCATAATTAAAGCCGCCGTCCCGTTTGCGAACGATCAAGGGTTTATCGGCTAGTTCTGGAACATCGCGAAAGAAAACGACCACCGCGCCGTCGCTAATCTCGGCAATACCTGATTTGAGCAGGCGTTCGACCAACCCGGGCAGGCGATCGTTGTAAAAACTCTCGCCGCATTGGATGTCGTAATGGATGTCCAGCAGCTTGTACACGTGCTCGAAATCCTGCATTGAGAACGCAACACATTTGTTCCAGATGTCGAGGTTTTCCTTGTCGCCGGCCTGGAGCTTAATCAACTCCTGGCGGCAGGCTTCGCGAACTTGCGGGTCACCGGTCGCTCGCTGGTTTGTTTCCTTGTAAATGCGCACAATCTCGGACAGCGGATTGCGCTGCAGAGCTTGACGATCCAATAGATTTTTCCAACCGTAAATGACCATTCCGAACTGCGTGCCCCAATCGCCAATGTGATTGTCCCGGATCACCTCGTGCCCCAGAAACTGCGCGATGCGTGCAAGGGCGTCGCCTAGCACGGTGCTGCGGATGTGCCCCACATGCATCGGTTTGGCAACATTGGGCGAGCCAAAATCAATCACGATGCGTCGTGGCGATTTTGCCTCAGCAACGCCGAGCCGTTCGTCCCGCAGCGTCTCCACTGTCTTTTCAGCGACTGCGCCGGACCGAAGTGTGAAGTTGATAAAACCCGCCCCCGCGACTACCGGCTGTTCGCAAAGATCGCCAGCATTAACCTGCGCGACGATCTTCTCCGCGAGAACTCGCGGATTTTCGCCGCGCTGCTTCCCGAGTACGAGGGCGGCGTTAGTCTGGTAATCGCCGAAGCGCGGATCGCTTGCCGGCTTCAATTCGCCGGCCTCCGGCAAACCGGCGTTTTTCAAAGCATTCGAAAGTTTTTTGGCAAGCAGTGACTGAAAGGTTTCCATCGGTCAGAGTCGCTGAACTGTAGCGGTCCTCTGTAAGCGCTGCATCGACATTTGCTCGGCGATTCAGAGGTCGCCCGCTTCAGTTACGAACGATCGCGAAAGATCGACAAAATTTCGTCGGCGGATTTCGCGCTGGCCAGACTCTCGCGCACGGAGCGGTCATTCAGAAACTTCGCAATCGAGGCTAACGTGCGCAGGTGGGTCTGAAATTGATTTTTCGGGACGATGAAAAGCACGACGAATTTCACCGGGGAATTATCAAGCGCATCAAACTCAATGCCGGTAGTGGACCTTCCGAATGCGGCGACGACTTCGTCGAGCCGGTCGGAAGAACAATGTGGAATGGCGATCCCGAACCCGATTCCTGTGCTCATGGTTTCCTCGCGCTGTCTAAGTGCGTTAAGAATGGGATCGCGATCTGGGGATTTGATTTTGCCAAGACCCACTAGCAAATCGATCAGTTCGACGATAGCCGCCCAGCGCTCCGTCGCTTTCATCTCTGGGATGATTTGCTCGGCAGAAAGTAAATTGGCCAAGGACATGCAGATTCCCGGTGCGGGAGGCCAAGCTTAGCGGCAGCGCCTAGGTTGACAAGCGTGTTTTGACACGAGGCAGCGCTTACGGCTCGCGAATCTTGTACTTCAATTGCCGGGAAAGCAGCCAGCGCACGCCGAACATATCGATTGTCGCCCGCACAGCGCGGTTACCCAACCCGTATTTGCTTTCGCCGAACCGACGAGGCCGATGGTTCACTGGGATTTCCATAAGCCGGTAGCCTGCGGCTTTGACTAACGCGGGAATGAAACGATGCATTCCCTTGAATGGAACGAGCGCGCCGACGCATTCGCGCCGCATCGCCTTGAGCGTGCAGCCAGTATCGCGTACGCCATCTTTTGTGAAACGGCTGCGGACGGCGTTGGCGATCCAGCTTGTCCCGCGTTTCACGAGTGTATCTCTGCGCTCTGCGCGGTAGCCGCAGACGAGATCGGCGCCGCGCCCAATTTCAGCAAGAAGCTTTGGAATATCAGCAGGATCATTTTGCAAATCGCCGTCGATGAGAACCACAGTCGCTCCGCGCGCTGCCTTGAGACCGGCAAAGATCGCTGCGCTTTGGCCGGCATTTTTTTCGAAGCGAATCAGTCGAATATTCGGCGCGGCTTCGATTCGCTCGGCCGTGCCATCAAGCGAACCATCATCGACAAAAATGATTTCGTAATTGAGTCCGCTCAGGGCGTCGCTCAGCTGCGCCTGCAAAATCGGCAGGTTCTCTTCCTCATTAAAAACGGGCACGATGACAGAAACTGACGGGGAGTTGGTCATCTCGCTCATAATGGAAGCGTGCGATAGTTACGACAAAGAAATACCTGCCATGTTCGTAAGACCCTGCCGTAGCGCCGCACCTCGATGGTTCCGGCTGGCTCCGTCGATTGAAACGCAGCGCGGATGTTATGCGGCACGTGTTTCTTCTCGCCGCTCCGAATAAAGAGAGCATCACGGCCAACGAAGGGGTTGATACCGTTCTCTTCGGTGTACGTTTCACCCTCTGGCCGCGGCGTACCGGCTTTTAGTTCGACGAACTCGTCGTAGCGCGGCCAAAACGAGAACTGATTTACCATGTCCTGCGATTCGGGGATATAAACCGGTGGATGACCCGGGCCTTCCACCCGTTTGTCGTGCAGATAAAAGGAAATCTCTGATGCGCGATCGCGAGCGTCGGCAATCAAAAAAAGTTTCTCGCCCAATTTCATTTCCAGATCGTTACGCATTTTTTCCAGCGCTCTGGTAGCGCTTTTCCATCCGCGCATCCTGTCGCTTGGATCGCTTCGCTTCAACTGGTACACGACCGTGCACAGCAAGTCTGTGTCCAGCGCGATCACGCTCATCGTGACCCCAACGAGTACCGCCATGACCGCTCCCACGCGTAACGTGACGCCGGCTTCGAGTCTTTCCCACCAGAAATGAATTGCCAAAAGGCCGAAGCCCAGAAAAGCGAGTCCATCCCAATTTGGCGCAGCGGCTTTGTTCAATGAAAGGAGCAGATAAAAGAGAAACACCGGTAAGCCAAACCACATTAAGAACAGCACCTTGAATTGCTGATTGACGCGTCGCCAGCTTGCAATGACGCCCCAAGCCAGTGCTAGAAAGAAAAGTGGCGAGTAAGCCAGAAAATGCTCGCCCACAAACGAAAGAACCTCGGCCGGATGAACACCAAAGCCGTGCTCGAGACTTCCCCGCGAACGCAGATGCACCAGCGTAATCCAAGCGTGTTGCTGATTCCAGAGTATCGGCGGGACCGTGCAAACGGCGAAGACGCCCAGTAGTGAGTACAGACCCGGGCGTGCAAACTCCCGTCTGAGCCGGGGAGCCAGGGCAAGCACCAACACAATCGACACAAGTTCAAGTGCGTTCGTGTATTTGGAAAGAAAACCGAGCCCGATCAGCAACCCTGTAAGCGGCCAATAGCAGGAGAAATGCGGGCTCTTTTCCACCGCCAGCCAAAATGTGAACATCGCCGCCAGCCAGAAAAACACCGACAACGCATCAATGGTCATCAGGAAGGAACCGATATTGAAGATCGGAGTGACATTCAATGCGATGACTGCCCACACGGCGGCGGTGGCATTGAACAGACGGCGCGCGAAGTAAAACAGGAGCAAACTTGTTCCGGCTGCGAGCAGCGGACTGAAGAAGCGGACGCCGAACTCATTCGAGCCGAAAACAGCAGTGCTGGCCCGAATGACAAAAGCGATCGCCGGCCCTTTGCTGAAATAGGCCGGCGCCAGGCGCTCCGACCACATCCAGTAATGCGCTTCGTCGAATTCCAGATCAGTCGTTGCCAGCATTGACAACCGAATCGCCGTCAGCGCGACAATGAAAAACCAGACCGCGCGCGTGGTGCTCATGTGGAGCGTGGCGGCGCGCTACCATCTGAATCACCAAGCAAACTTGGATGGCGCGCGAAGAGCTGCGACATCCATGTGCGGCCCGCGATCCTCCAGATCGACTCGAATAGGGCGAACAAGAACAGTGATTCACCAACGCCGAGAAAAACCGTAGCGATCACATCGCTGGGCCAATGCGCGCCGAGATAAATTCGCGAATAACCGATCGCAGCGGTGACGAACCAGTAGAGCCAGCCCCGCCGCCGGTAAAACAGCGTACAAAAGACAGCAATTATCGTGTTCGTCGCCACGTGTCCTGAGGGAAATGATGGTCCCGACCGGCTGCGATCGGAGGAATCGGAAAAGCGAATCGTCGGTTTCTTGAAAAGGGTCAGAAATTTCGGACGCGCCTTTTGCAACTGGACCATCCGCACGCTCTCCACCTGTTTGGGCCGGCGGCGATCCACAGCCGATTTTAACGCACTCGTGACTAGGCCTCCGATTAGCAAAGCAAAGACCAAGCAGATGACGAACGCGCGCGCTTTGAATCCGCCAAATAAGAGCGCGCTAAGTCCAACTGCGACAAACAGCGGTCGCCAAATCTCGGGATCGCTCAACCCCGCCATGAACAAGTCCAGAACCGAGCTCGTCCATTGTTGATTAATCAAATGAAAGAGAGTTTGATCCAAGTGTTAAATGTTAACTTTTAAGTGTCGCGATGCCGCGTAAAACTTAAAACTGAGTGATGCGAAGAATTGCCACGTTGTTCTTCATCGTTTCCGTGCCGATCTTCGCCCAGCCTCCGCCGTCAGCCAAAGACATTCTCGCCTCCGTGCGCATGATCGAGTCGCAACAGCACATCGATCTCCAGGGGCAGCTTCGGCAAAATGATGTCCTGGTGCCATTTCGACTGGTCCAAAACGGGCCGCTGATTCGTTATTCATTCACAAATCCAGATGAGGTTTTGCAGTTACGTCTCGGCGAAAATGGTTCGCGCCTGGATCTTGTGAGCGACGCCGGAACCGAAAAATTCGGGGGCTCGAAGCTCAATCAAAGAATT
>CATPBS010000091.1 GCA_955652715.1 uncultured Candidatus Udaeobacter sp. | reverse complement strand
GTTATTCAATGGACTTAGAGGCTCTTATCGAGCTGTCCAACGAATGCCGCTTGTGCGAGGCCTTCTTCCGGTCGGCCAGATATTTTTGCCGTGCGTCCTTCAGCGAAACGCCGCCGATAAAAAACGCGCTGGCGGCGCGACCGATCGTGTACGTGCCGGCGCCTGCGACCATGCCGCAGACGACATTGCCCCAGCCGGGAAAAAACTTCAGGATCGCTCGGGCGCCTTCGCGGAGAAGCATTCCTACGCCCACATTTGCGCCGAGCGCAGTGATGAATTCCGTCGCAGCTCGCAAGCTTCGTTCTCGACCGCTGACGTACATGATTCCAGAGACCATCGCCACCTGGAGCGAGGTGAGAATCGGCAGGTCTGCCAGCGGAATGGGCTGCGCTCCGATTGCCGTGCAAATCGCGGTCGTCGATTTGATCAGCATTTGCGCGACATGATGCTGCGCTTCGCGATCGCGCGAAATTCGGATCATCTCGATCTTGGCTTGATTGGGGAGTACTTCTGCCAGAACCGACAACAAACCGCGCGATTCAGCGGAATGCATTTCCGTGAATTGAACGACCTTAAGTAAACGATCGCCGATCGCCGGCTGCATTTTTAGCGCTTCTCGCAGTTGTGCAGCCCGCGTTTGCGAACCCAAGGAAACGCCGATGACTTTGGCATCGCCCAGCTCTTCGCTAGAGCTATGTTGTAAATGCGACAGCAGGTTAGTGGAGTTACCGGGAGGTGGTTTCCCAACATTCGATTCCGCGTCGTCGAACAGGACGATAATGTCGGCGGGTTGGCGTTTGAGATCTTCTTCGACCTGGGCTGCAGCGGAATGGTCTGCGCCCCGCGCATCCAGGACGGAGATCGTTCCATGACCGGACACGTTCCAATCGACCCAGCGATGCACGGGCATCAGAGCAATATTCACTTCCTCTTGTGCTCCGGGCGAAAACAGCGTGTTGATGATTTGGTGCGTCGGCATTTTGCTCGATCCAACGAACAGAAATCGCGGCGGCCGTTGTTGGAGGAACAATTCTTTTAACGGCGTCAGCTCACGCAACACCGGCCGCCGAATTTTTTCGGGGAGCCTGGTTACCAGGCGTTCGAGTCGCTCAACGATGTGCAAAAGGGCCGTTTGATTCATGTTAGAATAGCGACACCGCCGCTACAGACGAGAATTGTCGATCTGAAGCGTGAAAAGCGAAAGTCGAATTCATTTTCCTTCCGTTTATCTCTGCCTATAGAACGATCATGAGTTTGAACGTTGAAATTCTTTCAAAAGCTGCGAATCAGGCGCGCGGTTTGTGCATGGACGCCGTGCAGGCGTCGCAATCGGGGCATCTTGGGTTGCCGCTCGGCTGCGCGGAAATCGGAGCAGTTCTCTACGGCTATGCGCTCAAATACAACCCGGAAGAGCCGCGCTGGATCAATCGCGATTATTTTGTCCTGTCGGCCGGGCACGGCAGCATGTTCCTTTACGCATGGCTGCACATGAGCGGTTACGACTTGCCGATGTCGGAGATCAAACGGTTTCGGCAATTGCATTCCAAGACCCCGGGCCACCCTGAATTTGGTCATACTCCGGGAGTCGAGTGCACGACGGGGCCGCTTGGTCAAGGTGTTGGCAACGCGGTCGGCATTTCGGTTGCGACAAAAATGGCGGCGGCGCGTTTCAACACTGATGAGCACAAGATTTTTGACCAGCATGTGATCTGTTTGTGCGGCGATGGTGACATGCAGGAGGGAGTCGCCTCCGAGGCCTGTGCGTCGGCAGGACATTGGGGTCTCGATAATTTGATCTTCATCTACGATTCAAATGCGGTCACGCTCGACGCCGCAGCAAAGGAAACGCAGAGCGAAAATACCCACAAACGCCTTGAAGCATACGGGTTCGACGTCCAGGAAATCGATGGTCAGGACATGCAACAATTTCTCGACGCCTTGGAGGTCGCGAGAGAGCGCGATAACGGCAAACCGCAATTCATTATCGCGCACACGCTCGTCGGCAAAGGCATCCCGGAAGTCGAAGGAACCTACAAGGCGCATGGCGAAGCGGGCGCAAAATTCGTCGACGCAGCGCGCAAGGCGCTCGGGTTACCGGAAGAACATTACTACGTGTCCCAGGATGTGTATGCGTACTTTGCCGAGCACAAAAAGAAGCTGCTCGCCGATTACGATCGCTGGGAAGAAACTTACAGCGCGTGGCGGAAGAAAAATCCTGACAAAGCGAATCTGCTCGATGACGGACTTGAGCGAAAAATTTCGGCCGATCTCTTAGCCAAAATTCCGGACTTTCCAAAGGATGCGAAGTTGGCCACGCGCAAGGCCGGCGGCGAAGTGTTACAGCCGATCGCGCAAGAGATGCCGTTATTGATGAGCGGCAGTGCCGATCTCTATGGATCGACCATGAATTACATTAAGGATGGCGGCGATTTTAATCGCGACAATTTCGCCGGCCGCAACATTCGCTTCGGGATTCGCGAGCATGGTATGTGCGCGATTCTCAATGGTATCTCGTATCACGGACTCTTCCGCTCGTCGGGCGCCACATTCATGGTGTTCACCGACTATTGCCGCGCTGCCATTCGGCTCGCCGCATTGTCCAAGCTTCCGAACATTTACATTTTCACTCACGATTCCATCGGCGTCGGCGAAGATGGCCCGACGCACGAACCGGTAGAGACGGTCAGCTCGGTTC
>CATPBS010000090.1 GCA_955652715.1 uncultured Candidatus Udaeobacter sp. | reverse complement strand
TCATCAAACGGCGTGCGCTTGCCGATTCCATTTTCCCCCGCGACCAGCAACATTGCCTCTGCATCGACGATAGCTATGGCCACGATAAGATCGCCTTTCTCCGGGCGAATTCCCCAGACGCCGACGGTGTTGCGGCCCTGATCGCGCAGTTGTTCTTCATGGAAACGCAGGCTCATGCCGTGTTTCGTGATGAGGACGATCTCGTCGTTGCCGTTCGTTAGTTTTGCGTCGATCAAACGGTCGCCTTCTTCGATTTGAATGGCGATGATGCCGCCGCGCCGGACGTTGGCGTAATTAGATAAATTGGACTTTTTGACGATGCCGGACTGCGTCGCGAAAACGATGTGGAGATTTTCATCCCACGTTTGATCGACAGCGTTTGGGCCCGTGCCGGATTTTTTGGATTGAACGCGAATCGTGGCCGCGATTTTTTCATCGGGCTTGAGCTCGAGGATATTCGCGATCGAGCGGCCCTTCGTCGCGCGGCCCATCTCGGGAATTTCGTAAACTTTTTCCACGTAAGCGCGTCCGGTCGCGGTAAAGAACATCAGATAGTCATGGGTGGTAGCGGTGAAGAGATGCTCGACGAAGTCGCCTTCATCTTCTTCGGTCGCGCCTTCGCGTGTTTGCATTCCGATGACGCCTTTGCCGCCGCGCCGCTGGGCGCGAAACGCGCTCACGGCCGTGCGTTTGATGAAACCAACAAGGGTAATACTGATGATGCAGCCATCGTTAGCGATGAGATCTTCAATATTGATCTAGGCTTCATCAGGAACGATTTCGGTCAAACGCGGCGAAGCGTATTTTTCGCGAATTTCGCGCAATTCCTTCTTGATGATGGTGAAGACGCGCTGCTCTTTGGCGAGAATGTCACGTAAATCCTCGATTGTTTTGATGAGGTCCTTGTATTCCTTGTCGATCTTGTCGCGCTCGAGTCCGGTCAACTGATACAGGCGGAGGTTGAGAATTTCGTCGGCCTGCTGCTCGCTGAAAGCGTAGCGGCCATTTGTCAGGCGTGCGGGATTGCGGATGAGGATCCCGATTTGTTCCACCTGACGTTTGGTGAATTCGAATGCGAGCAGTTTTACTCGCGCTTCGTCACGATTGGCAGATCCGCGAATGATGCGCAGGAATTCATCGAGGTTGGCGAGAGCAATGAGATAACCTTCGAGCGCCTCGGCGCGCTCCTCGGCCTTGCGCAACTCGAAACGCGTGCGTCGCAGGATCACTTCGCGGCGATGTTCGATGTAAGCCGCGTTGGCTTCCTTTAGTGAGAGCAGCTTCGGCCGGCCGTGATCGATCGCCAGCATGATCACCGCAAACGACGTTTCCAATGCGGTGTGCTTGTAGAGATTGGCGATGATGACCTTCGGGTTCGCGTCGCGTTTGAGCTCGATGACCACGCGTGTATTTTCATCCGACTCGTCGCGAACGGCGCTGATTTCTGTCAGCACCTTTTCGTTCACCAGCGACGCGATGCGTTCGACGAGGGTGGCGCGATTGACGTTGTATGGAATTTCAGTGATGACAATTTGTTCCCTGCCGCCTTTGAGCTCCTCGATCCCAGCCGTGCCGCGCACCTTCATACTGCCGCGGCCAGTCTCGAGATATTGTTTGATTCCCGACACGCCGCAGATCGCACAACCGGTTGGGAAATCCGGGCCCTTCACGTGCTTCATCAGCTCGTCGAGCGTGATGTCTGGATCGTCGATTTGCGCGCAGATTCCGTCGATCACCTCGCTCAGATTGTGCGGCGGAATATTCGTCGCCATGCCGACCGCGATGCCGGTTCCGCCGTTAACGAGCAAATTCGGAAAAGCAGATGGAAAAACGGTCGGCTCGGTCCGCGTTTCGTCGTAATTGGGGACAAAATCGACAGTGTCCTTGTCCATGTCGGTCATCAGCGCGGCGCCGAGATGCGTCATGCGCGCTTCGGTGTAACGCATCGCAGCAGGCGGATCGCCCTCCACCGATCCAAAATTGCCCTGCCCATCGACCAGCCGCTCGCGCATCGCCCAGGGTTGCGCCATGTGAACGAGCGTGGGGTAAATCACCGCTTCGCCATGCGGATGATAATTACCGCTGGTGTCGCCGCAGATTTTTGCGCATTTACGATGCTGCCGTCCCGGGAAAAGCGACAGATCATGCATCGCGTAGAGAATTCTTCGCTGCGACGGCTGGAGTCCGTCGCGCGCATCCGGCAATGCCCGAGAAATAATCACGGACATCGAGTAATCGAGGAAGGACCTCGATACTTCCTCCGCTACATTTATCGGTTCGATTTTTTCGTTTGGGTTAAACATGACCTATTAGCCAGCGGCGGGCGAATACGCCGAGGGACGCTCCGCGAGAAAGCGCTCTTCCCACATGCGCGAAATCTCGTCCGCCTGCCGGATTGTTACAGGGGGACCAATCCGCGCGCCGCGCGGCAGTGAAATTCGCAAAAAATCCAGCACGCTGTGGATCGTTCCCTCATAATCCTGGCATAGTTCTTCGTATTCGACTTGGAACGGACGAATAGAAATTGTGTCGAAGAAACGGCTCCAAATGCGTTCTTCGCGTTCGGTGTCTTCAAGACAACGCGCGATCACCTGCGGGTCGAATTCAGCCTTGCCCGACGCAGAGTTCCTTCCCTGGACTTTCCACAACCCAGTTTGTGTGGCCCGCGCCTTGGAAATCGCCTGCTGCACCTTGTTCCGTCGAAGCATCTGCACGAATTGCAAATGCGGAAACGCACAGCGCAGCACCTGGAGGTCGGAGGAATGCCCATCGTCGAATAAGCGCGCCTTGCGCAATCGGCGGAGGAATTCGAGCAGATACCAGCCCATTAACTTAAAGCCGAACACCTCGTTTGAAGTAGCAGTTTTCGCGACGATGCCGCGCACATAACCAACGAAGTCAAAGGCATCCAGCCCATGTGCCGCTGCATAACTTGACTCGTATTTTGGCAGGAAAAACTGTTTCGGGCGGCCCGCTCGACGGGTCGCGTGCAGAGCATCGGTGAGCAAGTTGCTGCCTGAACGTGGGATTGCGCAGACAACGTAACAGCGCCGCGGATGGCGCAGTTTATGAAACAGACCCCCCATTGGACAAACTAAACGTCAAGATTTCGCACGTTCAGCGCGTTGTCTTCGATGAATTGGCGGCGTGGCTCGACGACGTCGCCCATGAGAATCGTGAACATTTTGTCGGCATCGACGGCGTTGTCGTCGTTC
>CATPBS010000089.1 GCA_955652715.1 uncultured Candidatus Udaeobacter sp. | reverse complement strand
TCGCCCATGATCGGCCCGTACTGATAAGGATCGCGCGTGACCTTCTGCGATCCGTCCCACGCGGTGAGACGGAGATGATATGGGACATCCCGAGTTGCGCCCGGGACAGTCGCACAAAAGAAACCGTCTTGATGAATTCGCTCGGCCGCGATCGGTTTCTCCGCTTGCCCATCCAACAGGATCTCGACCGCGCGCGCGTCCGGGCGGAAGACGCGGATCTCCAAATCGTCGCCAACTCGATGCGGACCCCACACGCGGAATGGATCACCGTGAGTGCCGGCAACGAAACGGGGCACCGCGTCACGCGGCAGGCCGGCGATGTCGAAAGCTTTCATCACTCCTCTTGAACCTTTGAAGCGTTAAACGGATTCATTCCCGCTGCAACGTTGCAACGCGCAGACGCGCAACGCACCAGCGGTCTGCGATACCTACAAAGAGAATAACACCGCCATGGCTAAAGTCCTTAAAGTTATTGAACTGATGTCACAATCCTCGAAAACCTGGGATGCCGCCCAAGGCGCAGCAAATGAAGCCGGCAAAACACTGCGGAACATTCGCTCGATTTACATCAAGGAATTCACCGCTCAAGTGGACGACGGAAAAATCAGCAACTATCGCATCAACGCGAAGCTCACCTTTGATTTGGAGCGCTAACTAAAGCGATCACAAATCCAATGTACGGCACTTTGGTCGTCAAACGCTGCCAATCGAATCGATTGACGGCGTTTACGTTTCGTTTAGTCGCGGCCGTAGCGAGAATGGGACACGCGTCCCATCGCTTCGGCAGCTACACTCCGACACGCAATCTCTCGGCCAAGTCCTTATGTTATACGTATTCGACGGAAGAGTCCAAGGGCTTACACGTTTGCCAGTGCTCTACTGTACTTTGTCGATGTTAATCGTCGCGTTATCGCCGGTCGCCAGCGTGAGCGCCAGACCGCCTACCACCAGTTGCAGTGTGTCGCCGGTGCTGCCAGGAAACGTTACCTGATCGGTGATAGGAGCGCCTACAATGAGCAGCGCCGTAGTCGGCCCTATTCCGATGCCGTTCTGATGGACTTGTACGCTGCCCAAGAGCGACACGAGCGCGGTTCGGAGTGTGTAGGTAACTCTGTAAGTGCCGTTGGCATTAAGCGTGAATGTGGTGTTGGTGGTCTTGCTAATCGCCGTCCCGACAATGAGAGGTGCCTGGGAAAACGGTACAGCGCCGCCAGTGCCAATCGTAACAGTGCCGGTGTTGTAGTCAAAAAGCACTGCCGCCAATCCTCCTGCGGGCCCCGGAGGCCCAGGCGGCCCCTGCGGCCCCGGTGGTCCGGTAGGTCCCGGAGGCCCAGTAGGCCCAGGTGGACCCGTAGGACCTGGAGGGCCAGTAGGCCCCCGGTGGACCAGCAGGCCCCGCTGGGCCCTGTAGTCCTTGTGGTCCCCGGAGGACCTTGCGGCCCAGGAGGACCAGCAGGACCTGGTGGCCCGGGAGGAAAACTGCCGACACTCGCCATGCCAAGTTGGCCGGTTGAAGGATCGACGAGCATCGCTTGATTCGGTGCCGCTGGATTCATGGCAACGATTCCAGCCAAGAACACCGAGTCATGAAAGTTCTGGGTGCCTATCCGGATGATGTTAGACTCGCCAGCAACGCCCAAATTCCCGATATCGATGTTATCGCTTCCGGTGGTCAGATTGAAACCCGCCTGCGAACCCAAGGCGATGTTGAAGTTGCCGGTCGTGTTGTGCTCGAGCGCGCGATCACCAAAAGCTGCGTTATCAGCTCCCGTTGAGTTAAAGATCAGCGCCAGCGCTCCGTTGGCGGTGTTTGCCGCTCCCGTGGTGTTCAGCAAGAGCGCTCCCGCGCCACTTGCTGTGTTTTCATCTCCGTTGTTTAACGCAAGCGTTCCAGCGCCCACACCGGTGTTGTAGTTGCCCGTGGTATTGGTCGCGAGTGATTCCCAACCAATCGCCGTTTCGAATGCGCCACTCGTGAGACTAAGAAGAGCATGGTGCCCCTCTGCTGTGCTACCTCCATAGACTCCGTCAGGTGGCGGAGAGACGTCCGGAGTGGTCGGTATTTGTAGCAAAAGCGCTCGCGGATCCTCGACTGTGCTGCCTCCGTATGCTCCTTCACGCGGAGTAAAGGCCCCCGGAGCGGTCAGCATTTGCGGCGAAAACGCAAAGCACACCAGGATAAGCGGGATGAGAAGGAACCCGCGCCGTAATGGGAGCGAGCGAGCCCAATCTCGTCTGCATGAAACTAACGTTTCAAGTTCAATCATGAATACATGGGGATGTGTGTCCTTTCTCTCTTTCCCGGCCCCTGTTTTAGTGTAGCCGAGGCAGACCCGCTCGCCCGGTCCCGCGGTCAAACCTCGGCTAAAGGAAACCGGCTGCCATGCAGCTGATTAGCAGCGGCAAGGATCCTTGTCGACAAATGCTAGTTCGCGCTCGTGAGATGCCTGCCAGAGCGAGCAAGCGGTGCGCTGCTAGCTTACTTTTTCGGTCTCAACAGCGGGAACAGGATAACGTCGCGGATGGACTCCGCGCCGGTCAGCAGCATGGTGAGACG
>CATPBS010000088.1 GCA_955652715.1 uncultured Candidatus Udaeobacter sp. | reverse complement strand
GAGAAGCGAAACCCTAAAGAAGGGATTTCCCGCGATCGCTTGCACAGCTTAAAGCGGCGCGATTAGCCGCATGGAACGAGCTTTTCCAAATCGAACAGAAGCAGGCCGGCAACTGGCTGAAAAGCTCGGTAAGTATGCGGGGCGCGAAGATGTGATCGTGCTCGGTTTGCCGCGCGGCGGTGTTCCTGTTGCCTATGAAGTAGCAAAGCGTTTGCGCGCTCCGCTCGACGTTTTCGTAGTGCGCAAACTCGGTGTTCCCGGTTTCGAAGAACTGGCTGCCGGCGCGATCGCCTCAGGCGGTGTGCGCGTCTTGAACGAAGATGTGATGCGCGCAATACCTCACGCAGATGAGGCGATTGAAGCCGTAACCGCGAGGGAAACGGCCGAGCTGGAACGGCGCGAGCAGATTTATCGGCAAGGCCGTCCCGCACCCGAACTGCGCGGTCGGATTGTCATTCTGGTGGATGATGGATTGGCCACCGGCGCAACGATGCGCGCTGCGGTGAAGGCGCTGCGACAAGGCGGCGCCGCAAAGATTGTCGTAGCGGTGCCGGTCGGTCCCCCGGACACTTGCCGCGAGCTCGAAGAAGAAGCCGATGAGACGATCTGTCTGAGCACACCTGAGTTCTTTCAGGCCGTTGGCCAGTATTACGAAGACTTCTCTCAGACAACTGACGAAGATGTGCGCGAGTTGCTGACCAGCGCAGCGCAAGACATGTCCGAGCGGAGCTGAATCGATCAACAATGACGGACGCCGAACTTGTTCGCGAGATCGCGCGGTTGAGCCGCCGGAGCGGACTAGCATTTGGGAAGAAAGCGAATTGCCGGAGACTTATCCGTTTGAAGTTTAATTCACCCCTTTGATCTTGCACATGCTCTTACTCGTGCGCGAAAGGGGAAACATTTCAGATCAGAACCAGGAGCACGAGCAAGAGTGGGAGTAAGAGATGAGCGAAGTGCAGATACAGGCCGGGCGCGCAGTTCTCTCCGGAAATTTGACTATTCCAGAGAACGCCGTTGCGCTTGTGCTCTTTGCGCACGGAAGCGGGAGCAGCCGGCACAGTCCACGCAACCAATTTGTCGCGCGCACGCTCAACGACGCCCGGCTGGGAACGCTACTTTTTGATTTGCTCACGCAGGAGGAAGAAGCGGCCGACGTGCGCACTCGTGAGCACCGATTCAATATCGGTTTGCTGGCGGAACGGCTCGTTCAGGCCACAAGATGGGCAAAACAACGAGAGCAAACGCGCGATTCGCGCCTGGGTTATTTCGGCTCAAGCACGGGCGGAGGTGCGGCGCTCGTAGCAGCAGCAGATATCCCGAAAGATGTCGGCGCCGTCGTGTCGCGTGGTGGGCGTCCTGATCTCACCGGCGACGCATTGCCAAAAGTCCAGGCACCGACTTTGCTCATTGTTGGTGGCAATGACGACATTGTAATCGAGTTAAACGAGCGGGCGCGCGATCAGATGCGCTGCGAAGTGAAGCTGGAGATTGTTCCCGGCGCGACCCATCTTTTCGAGGAACCTGGTGCCTTGGAGAAAGTCGCCAAACTCGCAAGTGATTGGTTTGCCAGTCACATTGGCGCGAAATCGGCGTCCTAGTTTGTCATTCCAGGCGGAGCGAGGCACCTGACAATCGAAGCGGTCCTCACATTCGCGCTTGATGAAATGAATGCCGCCGGCGCGTTCTTTTGAAGCGCAGCGACCTGTAGCCGGAGTCGCTGATTCCGACAGCGGCTACGCTACGCCGGCAACACAGTTGAGAGCGTCACTTCGCTATCGATAGTTTGCTTCAAGATGTTTTCTACGGTCGCCCCGACTTTTGATCCGTCGCGATCAACTATCCAGACTTGCTGGCCTTGTTCGAATCGGCCGCGGGTCATCACTTTAAGTAGAATGCCTTCCTCGGTGGCCGGATTATCCAGCACCTCGACGCAGATCGCTTCGGTTTTTCCGAAATCGGCCAGCAAAATCAGGTTGTCATCAACTTTTGGCCTTTGCATGGGCGCCAACTGCCGGGTTGTTGCTACAGGTAATCGCCGCTCGTTCCCCTGCTTAGCGTCTCCCCGCTCACAAACAGATCCTTTGTCTATCGTGTCTCGACCAGTTCGCGCGGCTGCGCGACGTGCGCGTCGGCCTTGTCGCGCTTGAGGACGCTATACAAGAACCAAACAATAAAACAGTTCGCCAGCAAAATGAGCGCGCCCACGAAGCCCGGCCGGTGCCAGAGATGACGAATCTCAATCGGGATCAGCCCGGCAGTCGCGAAAATCATCAGTAACTCCGCCCAGCGTTGCTGCATGTAAACGCCGATTCCTTCGGTGAAAAGAACTGCCGAATAAAACAGCGCCAGAAGCCCCGCGGGTCGCAACGCGCCGCCCGCAAGCACCGCTTGCAGTTTGTTGAGCAAATAAGCGACAGCCCTGCTGTGCTCCAGCAGGATTTGATCCGCAGTCCAATTCGACAGAGCATCCATCCAGCGAGTCCGCGCGTTCAGAAAAAGCAGTGAAACAGAAAGCAGAAGCAACAGCGCGCCTTTGCCAATTTTGAAAAGCGCGATCAGCTTGAGATAGCGAACACGACGCGCGCCCTGCAAAATGGCAGGTTCATGCGCCGGTTTACTCATTCTTCAACTCTTCGTCGAAACTGGATCATTGCGCAATGACCGGACTCTCCCGGCAGCAAATTTCCAGCTTGTTGCCATCCGGGTCCTCGAAGAAAAATGCATAGTAACCTGGACTGTAATCGACACAGATTTCAGGCCCTTCAAGCGTGTTGCCGCCCGCTTCGCGGATCCACTTTGCCAGCCGATCCACTTCTTCGCGCGTATCTGCCCAAAACGCGATGCGTGTGCCG
>CATPBS010000087.1 GCA_955652715.1 uncultured Candidatus Udaeobacter sp. | reverse complement strand
GGAGGATACGGTATTTCGCGGCGAAGCTTGCTTTGCGATTGTTCGCGTAAGACGGTAAAACGACTTTAGCGAATCAACGGTTCAACCTGGTATGCCAGAGCAGGAAAAGACGCTGACGATTAATGAGATTTATCACTCGATTCAGGGGGAGAGCACCTGGGTGGGGCGACCCTGTGTTTTTGTGCGGCTGACTTTCTGCGATCTTCGCTGCAACTATTGCGACACCGAGTACGCGTTTTACGAAGGGAAAAAGCAAGCACTGGCGAAGATTGTCGAGACTGTGGCGGCGTTTGGCTGTCCGTTGGTCGAGATCACGGGCGGCGAGCCTTTGTTGCAGAAGAACGTGCTGCCGCTGATGTCGATCTTGTGCGACGCGGGCTACACCGTGCTTCTCGAAACGAGCGGCGCGCACGATATCTCGAAGGTCGACCCGCGTGTCCACCGGATCATGGATTTAAAAACGCCGGGGAGCGGGGAAGTGGCCAAAAATCTTTGGTCGAATATCGATAATTTTACCCTGCGCGACGAAGTGAAATTCGTGATGGGATCACGCGAAGATTACGAATGGTCGAGCGAGAAAGTGCAGCGTTACGATCTGCCTTCCCGTTGCCATGCTGTGCTGTTCTCGCCGATTTTCGGCAGGATCGACCCTCGCCAGATCGTCGAATGGATATTGGCCGATAGACTCGATGTTCGTTTTCAACTTCAGATGCACAAATTCATTTGGAGTCCTACCCAGCGCGGAGTCTGATCAATGCGCGCCGCCTCAAGCGGTCGTCCTGAGTCGCGAAGACGAAGGATCCCACAATCGTCCCTCCCTTCGTTCGGGATGACAGCGCAGGGAGAGTCGTGATATTTTGTGCATCATGCGCGCGCGCTTAACGAAAGATTTCAATTTCGAAGCGGCACAGACTTTGCCCAATGCGCCGGAGGGGCACAAATGCCGACGCGTGCACGGCCACAGCTTCAAGGTCGAGATTTCAGTGGAAGGCGCTGTCGATCCGAAAACCGGCTGGGTTTACGATCACGCGCAAATCAACGACGCGATGAAACCGCTTCTGAAGACGCTGGATCACACGTATCTCAACGAGATCGAAGGGTTGGACAATCCGACGATTGAAAAAATGGCAGAATGGTTCTGGAAAAAATTGGAGTCAGAATGTCCCGGCCTCTGTGAGATCGTTGTGCACGAAACGCCAACCGCCCGGTGCGTTTACCGCGGCGAATGATCTGGAGGCAACATCCCGAAACAATTCGGGCGTGAGTTTACGGTTCTCTTATCCAGTTTTTCCGGGGGCGATCTCTTACAACTCGATGGCGTAGCGCTTCATCTTGTTGTAGAGGGTGGGGCGCTGGATGCCGAGAAGTTCGGCCGCTTTTTTCTTGTTGCCCCTGCATTCTGCGAGCGCCTGGAGAATGGCGGTTCGCTCGAGGTCGTCGAGAGTTTGTACGCCGCCGCTCGGCAGTGCTCCCAACTCGGCTTGTTGCAGGGCGGAGGGCAACTGTATTTCTGCGGGAAGCTCTTTTATGTCGATCATACCCTGGCGCGTCAGCACGACCGCGTATTCAATTGCGTTTTGTAATTCGCGAACATTTCCTGGCCATGCGTAATCGAGCAGCTTTTGAAAAGCGTCCGGTGAAATGTCTGGCTCCGGTTTGCCGAGTTGTTGAGCAAATTGCCTGACGAATTGCGCAATCAGCGGCGGGACGTCCTCTTTGCGTTTTCGAAGCGGGAGAACTTCAATCTGAAAAGTGTTTAGCCGGTAATACAAATCGGAGCGCAGCCGGTTCTCCGAGAGCGCCCGGGCAATAGGCCGATTGCTCGCCGCGATCGCGCGGAAGTCTGCTTTCATTGATTGCGTGCTGCCGAGCGGCCGATACTCGCGTTCCTGGAGCACGCGCAAAAAGCGCGTCTGCAGATCTGCCGGCATGTCGGATATCTCGTCCAGGAAAAGCGTGCCGCTGTTTGCCGCTGCGATCATTCCGGGAAAATCGTGCATCGCTCCGGTAAATGCTCCTTTGACATAACCGAAAAGTTCTCCCTCAATCATCGTTTGGGGGAACGCCGCACAATTGAGCTTTACTAGTGATTGTCCCGCGCGCCGGCTCCGCGCGTGAATAGTATTAGCGATCACTTCCTTGCCCACGCCGCTTTCACCCACGATGAGAACGTTGGCATCCGACGGCGCCATCGCATCGATTAATTCCTCGATCTCCTGCATCGGTTTGCTCTTGAAAATGGGCGCGGGCCGCGCTTCCGCGATCTCGAGACGCTTTTCGAGCTGCTCTGTTTTTTCCCGCAGTTCTTCCGTTTTTCGCACGAGGAACTGTTTTTCCAACGCCTTCTCCACGAGGCTTAGCAGTTCCTCGGGCGCGTACGGCTTACTAATGAAATGGTAGGCGCCGCGTTTGATCGACTCGATCGCATTGTGCAATGAGTCGTGCGCGGTCAGGATAATCACCTGCACTTCCGGTAGCTCGCTCTTGATGCGCTCAAGCATTTCTAATCCGTCGGCGTCGGGCAGTCGAAGATCGAGCAACACGAGCGTTGGCGATTTTGATTTCAGCAACTTGAGTCCTTGTGCAGCGGTAGGTGCGGTGTCCACTTGGTAATCGTGTCGCTTCAGCAACGCCTCGAGCGTCATCAACACGGGCCGCTCGTCATCAATGATCAGGACACGATGGTTTTCCGTTTTCATTCAATTGCGATACTCGTATTACGCACGAGCAGTGGACTCCAGTTGCTTAAACGGTGAGAAATGACCGTCGTTTCAGGCTTCTTCCGAGGATTCGCCTGATACGGGGAGCGTGAGCGTCGTAATGAGCGCCGAAACGTTCGGATGATATTGAGCATGCAGTTCGCCGCCGTGGGCCTCTACGATAGCGCGAACACGATTCAGACCAAGACCATAATGGCGCTGGGTGATCTTCCGAAGCGGTTCGCGCCCCCAATTTTTGGTAGGCAACTCAAAGTGAGCCTTTGGTTCATGCAAGCTGAAGAGGAATCGGTCATTTTCGATTTTGGCTTTCGCCAGAACTGGCCCTTTGCCGCGATTGTGCCGGAAGGCGTTGGCGAAAAGCTCGGTAAATGCTTCCTCGAAGAATTGAGGATCAACATTCAACATCGCGTCGCCGAGCTGAATGTCCCAGGAGATTTCAGTGCTCTCCTTTGGAAAATCGTGCTCGATCTTCTTGCGCAAGTCTTCCACAAAATCGACCGCCTGGTAGGGGATCAGGTTAGGATTAACCGCCCCAACTGCTCTGGAAAGCCGTTGTAACGTCGAGGCCAAACGTCCGACCATTTCACGCAAACGTTTGACCTCGCTTTTGAGTTCTTCATGCTTTTCCAGCTCGTCGATGTAAGCAGACTGCAATTCGATCGCGTTTAAATCATTGCGCAGATCGTGAGTGAGTTGCCCGATAAAGCGGATCGTGTCACGCCATGGGACGCTCGGGGAATCTTTTCTCTCCTGAGGACCCTTCTCTGCCATAGCGGGGCGCCTTTACGACGTCTCGCCGAGCGAAAACCGGTCATCCACAGCCGTCTCGCTCGGCACGACCTTGATCTGCGGGTCGTTGCTGGCCAGATGTCGCAGGGCGTGAAACACATCTTCGGGGTCGGCGTCGATGGAACGCGCGATTTCTTCGGCGGTTTTCCCGCGATCGGCAGCGAGTTTCTGGCTCACTTGTTTTTGAAGCTGCAACAGTCTTGTCGCCGCTTTTTTTCCCGCCTCAACACCGGGTTGGTCGTAGGCGTTGACGTTAACCAGCGAGCCATAAAAGCCTACCGCACGCTCGTAGAGCGCGATCAATGCTCCGAGATTAAACGCGTTCACCTCCAGAATGCTAATTGTGAGGGACTCACGCCCGCTCTCGTAGAGCGCGCTTCGCGTTCCGCGCAAAAAACCCTGAAGATAATCCCCGCTCGTAATGCCGTCCTCGACTTCGAACGGCTTACCGCGCCGATCTTTGAGCACTTCGATGAAGGTCACGAAGAAATTCAAGACGCCGTCACGCAATTGTTGAACATAAGCGTGCTGGTCGGTCGAGCCTTTGTTGCCATAGACAGCAATCCCCTGATGCACAATCTGGCCTTCGAGGTCCTTTTCTTTGCCTAACGATTCCATGACGAGTTGCTGCAGGTACTTGGCAAATAACGCCAGCCTGTCCTTGTATGGAATGATCACCATGTCTTTGACGCCCTTGCCGTCGCCAGCGTGATACCACATGAGCGCAAGAAGCATTGCGGCGTTTTGTGTTACATCAGGTGCGCGGGTCCGCTCGTCCATGGCCGCCGCACCGGCGAGAAAACTATCGATGTCAAAGCCTTCCAGCGCCATCGGGAGAAGCCCCACCGCGCTCATTACCGAAGTGCGTCCCCCAATCCAATCGTACATCGGGAATCGAGCGAGCCACCCGTTCTTTTTGGCATTTCTATCCAGCTCACTCCCAATTCCGGTTACCGCGACGGCGTGTTTGGCGAATTGAAGTCCTTTCGCCGCGAACTTCGCTTCCGTCTCAAGCATTCCATTTCGTGTTTCCTTTGTTCCGCCGGATTTGGAAACCACGATGACGAGCGTTTGCGGGAGCAGATCGTCCATCCTCTCGAAAACGCGATCGAAGCCGTCCGGATCAGTGTTATCCAAAAAATAAATGTCCATTGGATCGCGCTCCGAACCTAGCGCGTTCGCCAAGAATTGCGGTCCAAGCGCCGAGCGCCGTATGCATATGAGCAGCACGTGCGCGAAATGTGTTCCATTTTCCGGTATGATTTTTCATGCATTATC
>CATPBS010000086.1 GCA_955652715.1 uncultured Candidatus Udaeobacter sp. | reverse complement strand
ATGCCGACCTTGTCCGCTTGGAAGAGAATGTCGATCAGCTACTCGAATCTAAATCCGAGCTTGGGACAAATCTGCGACGGCAAAAAAGAGAGCTCGAGCGGCTCGGTGTTTCCGCCGAGGTGCGCCTTCGGCACGGGATTGTGATCGATCAAGTCTTCGAAGAAGCGCGTGAAGGGGATTACGATTTGATCGTGACCGGCACATCGCAGGCGCGGGGACTGCTTCGCCACTACATCATGGGCGATTTAACGCGCAGCATTTTGAATCGTGCTAATGTTCCAGTGCTCGTCGCGCGCGCCGGCGCGCCCAAAGCGAGCAGAACTCTCTGGAAAGCTCTCAAGGGATTATTCAGCGGGCCCTGACGAGTGCTCTTGGTCGGGAAATGCCGGATGAGCGGTCTAACTCCTTTTGCATGGAGGCACCTGAACGACCAACTCTGCGCAGTTCGCGGGTACGGCACTGGCTCGGTCATCTTTTCCGTGAATGGACGATTGAAAGCTGGCGGCCGATTTCTCCGGCCTCTGCCAAGCCTGAACCCGAAAAGTGGAGCGATGCAGCGGTCACGCTCGCGTGGCTTGGTCATGCGACAGTGCTCATCAATTTTTTCGGCATCAAAATTCTCACTGATCCGGTGCTTTTCCCGCGCATCGGAATTCGTCTGCCAGGATTCACCGTCGGTCCAAAACGATTGACCGCACCCGCGCTTCAGGTTCATGAGCTGCCAAAGGTCGATCTAATTCTTCTTTCGCATGCGCACTTTGATCATTTCGATCTGCGAACGCTCCGTTGTTTTGACGAAAACACGAGTGTGATCACCGCTCGTGCTACGAGTGATTTATTGAGACGAACACGGTTCCGTGACATCACTGAGCTCGGGTGGGGTGAGCGAAAGAGTTTCAAGACCACCACCGCCGGCGAAATCAACGTTAGTGCCTTCCCGGTGAAGCACTGGGGCGCGCGAAAACAGCGGGATACTTATCGCGGTTACAACGGTTATCTGCTCGAGCGAAGCGGGCGGCGCATCATTTTCGCCGGTGATACCGCAATGACGGACAGTTTCGCAGAACTACGAGGACGCGGAGAAATCGCCGAACCCGGCTCCGCCGGGCAGCCCCTTCGATTCACAGCAAATGCATCTTCACCAGAAGCCACAAGAAGGGGCTGGGCCATCTCGCGATCATGTCGATCGGCGCCTACAACCCATGGATCCGGAACCATTGCACGCCCGAGCAGGCCGTTGAAATGGCAAATGCCGCAGGCGCGCGCTTCATCCTGCCGGTTCATCATCAAACGTTTCGCCTGAGCTTCGAACCCTTGCGAGAGCCAATCGAACGCTTCGAAGCCGCGCTGGGTAAGACCTCCGAGCGCATCGCGCTTCGAGAAATCGGCGAGACATTTGTGCTGCCGCTATAGCTGCGTCTCTATAAGACGCTGGCGATCGCGTTGCAAATGCGATAGAAGAAAGCTTTGCGCCGTGCTCCAATGCGTCACGTACGAAGCCGCTACAGCTCACCGCTTGTGTCAGGCGCGGGTGGATGCAATGTTTTGCGCGCTTCCCGCCGACGTAGCTCAGTTGGTAGAGCAGCGGTTTCGTAAACCGCAGGTCACGGGTTCGAATCCCGTCGTCGGCTTTTCCATTTCTGATTGCGGATTGTTTAATTATTCAATGATTGCATAGATGACCAGTTCCCCAGCGCACGCCCGTTCGGTCTCCATCATTGTTCCAACATTGAACGAAGAGGAAAATATCGCGCCGCTGGTGTCGCAAATTGCTGCGTGCGCTGTTCCTTTTCGGGAAATTCTGTTCGTCGATGATCATTCCACCGACGCCACTCGCGCCGAAATCCGCGCTCTCGAAGGAAGTCAACCAATCCGCTTGATCGAACAAGACGACGCAGACCTCGGCCTGGCCGGCGCAATTATGTCCGGTGCCAGGGCCGCGGAAGGAGAAATTCTTCTGGTGATGGACGCAGACCTAAGTCATCCGCCCGAGCGGATCAAGGATTTGCTGGCACCACTGTTTGCCGGCACCGCAGACTTGGTCGTCGGGAGTCGGTATGTGAAAGGCGGATCCACACCGGGCTGGCCGATATGGCGCCGCCTCGTGTCGCGGGCAGGTGCGGCGCTTGCTTATCCACTCACCGGGCTACACGATTCCATGTGCGGCTTCTTCGCTATTGGCCGGTCTCGGCTGCTGGAGTTGGCGCCCCAGAGCAGCGGTTTCAAAATTGTATTCGAGACGATCGTGCGCGCGGGTGGCACGCTGCGCGTACGTGAAATCCCGATCGCCTTTCGCGATCGCGTACGCGGGAAATCGAAAATGTCGTTTAACATCGCGATGCGATTTCTTCTCCGCTGGGTGCGCGCGATGTTCCAGCAGTTGGTCCGCGGGCTATATCATCGCGAACAGGCTCGAAAGCCTGCGATCAGCAATGTGTCGATAAAACCGAAAATCTTTCGAGAGTGAAACTAATTTCAGTCAGAGCCCTTACATCAAGAGCCCCCACGAAAGCAGCGCAGACGCGTCGCGCCACACGCGGCTAGAGGTGTCGCCCAGCACAACGACGATTACTTCCCTGCCAGGACGCGAACCACTTGCGATCAAACATTTGCCTGCAGCCTCGGTGTAACCAGTCTTCATCCCGTTGCAGTAAGGAAGTCGTCTGAGAAGCTTGTTCGTATTCTCAAGTTCGCGCGTGCGGCCATTGGCATAACGGAACACAAGCTGCGGAAGACAAACGATGGATCGGATTGTCGAATTTGCGTAGGCAGCGCGCGCTATGAGTGCAAGGTCACGCGCGCTTGAGTACTGTCCCGGAACTGGCAAACCATTTGGGTTCACAAAGTGCGAATGCACAGCTCCAAGTTCTTGGGCGCGTCTGTTCATAGCCTCGGCAAACGCATCCACACTGCCCGCATTGTCCCGTGCCAGACATCGCGCAACGTCATTGGGACTCTTCACCAGCAACGCCCGCAGGAGATCGATCCGCTGATAAGTGTCGCCTGCTTTAATGTTCAACTTCACTGGGTCGGCCATTGCATCTACTGGTTGGACGGTGACTGGGCGGTCCAGAAAGCCGCTCTCCGCCACGATGAGAGCTGTCAGCAATTTTTGCGTGCTTGCCGCCGGTCGAATTTGGTCCGCATTTTTTTCGTACAATGTTTTGCCACTGTTTGCGTCGACCACGATCACGGAAGCCGCGCTGGTTTTCGGTATCCCTTCGGGCGTGTACTCGGTCGGCGCAGAAGATGAGTCGTCTGTTTCTTTCGACTTTGCGCGCGTCGTGCGCGTGCGAGCATGAGATGATTTCGACGCGTGCGATTTGCGAACAGCGCTAGGAGAAGCATCGGCGTCCTCGGTATCCTGCGCTCGAACGGCTTTCGCTTTCCGGACCGGCCCGGGCGACATGCCGCTGGGCCGCACAATATCGGAGTCAACACCCTCCTGGCCCCATGCACTCAGCGCTGAGGTCAGGATCAATGCGCAAAGGACCCAAATTCGATTGCGCGACTTCATGAGCGGGAAATTAGCGACAGAAATTTTGTCCACGCAAGCGCCGACATGTCTCCGGGATGCAACAGCTATTATTTCCGGCCGCGCTCGATCAGTTCGATCTCGTAGCCTTCGGGGGCATCGATGAAGGCGATTTTACCGGTACCGGTTGAATGCGGTCCGTCGGATAACGGGTAACCTTTTGCCGCAGCGTGCTTCGCGAACTTCTCCAAATCGTCCACTTCAAAAGCGAGATGCGTCAGATCGGGGCCAACCACTACCGGCCCGCTGTGGTCAAATTTGCAAATCTCAATTTCCTCATCACTGCCGGGCGCTTTTAGAAACACGAGCTGCGACCCGCGACCGGATGTGTGACGGCGAAGCTCCTCGAGGCCGAGAACATCCTTGTAGAAAGAAACCGTTTTCTCCAAGTTGCGTACGCGATAGCGCGTGTGCAGCAATCTCTTGACCATTGTCTATCTTATTGTTTCGACTGATGAATTCAAATTGCCATGGAGGCTGGCATCAGCCAATTGGCTTGGCGACGGCGCAAGTATCGCGGCACGGTTGTGATTACTGGCACGAGATGCCACGGTATTATTTGTCGAAGTTGTAATGTTCTGGCGCGTTTTCTTTTTCTGTCATGTCGAGCGAAGTCGAGACATCTCTTACTGTTTAACTTAAGCGATGCCGCGCGATTACGATTTCTGGGTTTACATTGTCACGAATCGAAACGATTCCGTTTTGTACATCGGCGTCACAAACAGCCTCTCGCGGCGAGTATGGAAACACCGGGAAGGCATTGGGGCGAATTTCCCAGCCCGTTATCAATGCAAAAAGCTAATCTATTACGAGCATTACCGTGATATTCGCGACGCGATTGCACGTGAATCCCAACTGAAGAAGTGGTCGCGCGCGAAGAAAATCGCGCTCATTGACAGATTCAATCGATGCTGGCTCGATTTAGGCGCAGAGGTATTACAAGACATGTAACGAGAAGAGATTTCTCGCCTTCGCCTTCGGCTTCGCTCGAAATGACAAGAATGCAACTATGAAAAAAATCGGAATCCTTTTTGGCCAGGAGCACAGTTTTCCGCCGGCGTTTGTCGAGCGGGTCAACCAGAAGACCGGCGGCAAAGACATTATCGCGGAGTTCGTCAGGATCGACAAAGTAATTCAGGGCGAGCCGTGCGGATACGACGTAGTGATCGATCGGATCTCGCAAGATGTGCCTTTCTATCGCGCGTGGCTGAAAAATGCAGCACTCACCGGGACAGCTGTCGTAAACAATCCGTTTTGGTGGAGCGCGGATGAAAAATTTTTCAATAACGCGCTCGCAACAAAAATCGGAGTGGCAGTTCCTCGCACCGTGTTGCTTCCCTCGAACCAGCCGCCGCCGGACACGAACGACAACTCATTTCGCAATCTCACCTATCCAATGAACTGGGAGGAAATTTTCAGCTACGTCGGCTGGCCCGCATTTTTTAAACCGTTCGCAGGTGGCGGGTGGAAGAACGTCTATCGCTTGCATGACCCGGAGGAATTTTATCGCGCCTACAGCGAGACTGGCCAGCTGGTGATGATGCTGCAGGAAGAAGTGAAATTCGAAATGTATTTCCGCTGCTACTCAATCGACCAGCGCCACGTTCGTATCATGCCCTATGAACCGCGGCATCCGTTTCATTTGCGATACCAAACCGAATGGAATGCGCCGCGTGAGATTCTCAACAAAGTAGAAGAAGGTGTGCTGAGGTTGAATGAGTATCTCGGTTATGATTTGAACACAGTCGAATTTGCCATTCGCGACGGCGTGCCGGTGGCGATCGACTTTTGTAATCCTGCGCCCGATTGCGAAGCGGCGTGGATCGGTCAGGGAAATTTCGACTGGGTCGTGGAAGCAATTTCGGAAATGGCAATCCGCAAGGCGCGCGAACATGTTCCCGGCCGCGACAATTTGAGCTGGGGCAAATTCCTGCAAGCCGCATTAATAAAGCGTTCCTTAGGCGAACTCGCGTAAGACCGACAAGCACGGCAAATCTGTAGGGGAAGCGGTTCGCTTCCCCTGGGACGCCAACGGCGTCCCCTACAGTGCTCTGGATGACAAGTTTCGGTTTTGGGGGGACATTTGCTACCCTCAATGAGCACCAAGGACCACACGTTTACTGTCGGCATCGAAGAGGAGTTCGCCATTATCGATCCGGAAACGCGCGAGCTGCGGTCGCACATCCAAGAGATCCTCGAGCATGGGAAGGTTGTCCTTAAAGAGCAGATCAAGCCGGAGATGCACCAATCTGTGGTTGAGCTCGGCACCGAAATTTGCCAGTCGATTGTCGAAGCCCGTGCCCACGTGATCGAGCTGCGCAGCAGGCTGGCGGAACTCGCCGCCCGCAGCGGACTAAAGATCGCGTCCGTTGGTACGCATCCGTTTTCGCACTGGCGCGATCAACTCATTACTCAAGGCGAGCGTTATCGCGAAATCGTCAAAGACATGCAGCAACTGGCGCGCGCGAACCTGATTTTTGGATTGCACGTTCATGTCGGCATTCCAGATCGCGATGTCGCCATCCAAGTGATGAATCAGGCGCGCTATTTCCTGCCGCACATTTACGCGCTCTCGGTCAACTCGCCGTTTTGGGTTGGCCAGGATACGGGCTTGAAAGGCTATCGACTAAAAGTGTTCGAGCGTTTTCCGCGCACTGGAATTCCAGACGCGTTTGAAAGCCTTTCGGAGTACGAAGATTACTGCAAGCTGCTCGTAAAGACCGGCTGCGTCGATAACGCGAAAAAAATTTGGTGGGACATCCGGCTGCACCCATTTTTCGACACGCTGGAAGTGCGCGCGTGTGATGCGCAATCGCGCGTGGACGATACGCTCGCGATCGCCGCTTTGATTCAGGCGGTGATCGCGAAACTGCACAAGCTGTTGCGGCAAAACATTACCTTCCGTGTTTATCGCCGCAGATTGCTAGACGAGAATCGCTGGCGCGCTTCGCGCTATGGTATTGAGGGCAAACTGATCGATTTCGGCAAGGAAACTGAAGTGGAAACACGCAGCCTGCTGAACGAACTACTCGAGTTCGTCGCGACTGAGGTAAATGAGCTCGGCACGCAAAACGAAATGGCGCACATCGAACGAATCATGCGCGAAGGCACCGGCGCAGATCGACAACTCGCTGCTTATGAGCGCACGCACGACATGAAAGCAGTAGTCGATCACATCGTGGCTGAAACGTACGAAGGACTGAACGTGAGCCAAACCTAACGGTGGGGTGGGCGTAAGTTACCCTTGCGCGCTGGTTCACAAATCGGAGATTACCCGTGGCAAGAACGCGGCACGCAGCGCATTCAGCACCGCAAGGACGTCGATCGCTTCTTGGGTGAGCGCGCCGGCAACGGGACTCAAATGACCGGAGGCCGCGACGAGCATCCCAATAGCGCTCAGGGTCATTCCGCCTAGCGCGCTTTGAAGTACAATCGCACGCATCCGGCGACTGATGTGCATGAACTCATCCACTTTTTTGAGCGAGCTTTCCAGCGCCACAACTCCCGCCGCTTCCGCGGTGACGTCGCTGTTTTGACCAATCGCCATGCCGCCCGTCGCAGCCATCATTGCGGGCGCATCGTTGATGCCATCGCCGACATAAAGCGTCTTTCCACTTGTATTCTCGGCGCGAACGATCTCGACTTTTTCTTCGGGTGTTTTCTGCGCGTAAATTTCGCCGATGCCGAGTGCGTGTGCGAGATAACGCACCTCTGATTCGCGGTCGCCCGAGACGATCATAACGCGTTTGAAATGGTGCCTTGGTCCGAGGTGCTTGATGAAGGACAAGCCCTCGGCGCGCGGGGCGTCGCGGAAATGGTAGGTCGCGGCGTAACGGCCATCGATTAGGACAATGCATTCAAGTCCGCTGCCCACGGAAGGAAGCTGCGATGTCGCGGCGTTGTTCTGATTGAGAAATTTTTCGCGGCTGGTGATTTGCACATCGCGCCTGGCGACAATTGCGCGCAAGCCCTGTCCCGGAGGCTCGCTGATGCGGGAGGCTTCCTGCAATTGAAGTTTTTGCTCACTGGCTGCCGCGAGAATGGCGCGAGCGAGCGGATGTTTGGAGTAAAGCTCCACGCTTGCCGCGAGCCGGAGAACATCCGGTTTTGAAAACTCGGACGCGACAACCGGCGAAGGTGATAGCCAGAATCGAAGCATTGAGCATTGGCGAGATTGGCCATCAAAGTCGGCGCGGTTCATGAGAGCAAACAAGCTGATTAGTCTGACCACGCTGGCGGCGCTGGCGCTCGGTGCCGCGAATCATCTTCTTCGCGGAAGTCAATCCTTTCCGCGCCAAAAACTAGGGCGGCTACCCTTGATTTGTCTTCTTTTGCTTCCGGCAAGCGAACCGTAAAACACGCGCCCCCGCGCGAGCGGCTGGAGCGAATGCTCGTGTTGCAAAACGTCAACAAGATCGAGCGACGCGCGCGCGTTCGTGCGAGCGTGACCAAACAACTCGAGGCCAACCCGGAGTTGAAGGAAGCCTGTCTCT
>CATPBS010000085.1 GCA_955652715.1 uncultured Candidatus Udaeobacter sp. | reverse complement strand
GCAGATATCGAAGCCGTCTCGATCGCTTCTGCCATCGCATCCGGCATCGGCACCATGAAAATGAGGTAGGCCAGGGGGAAAGCGGCTGCCCGCATCCAGCCACGCCCGAAAAAGAAGAAACCTCCCGCCGCAAGACAGCAAAGGAACGACAGGGTCAGCAGCGCGAGGCGATCATTATCGGTCGGCGCTCGCCCCGCGAAATCCAACCAGCAGGTAAACACCAAAACGCCGAGACCAACGGCCAGCGACACGATCGCGAGCGGAACATCGATAACGTACTTTTTCGGCAATTGATCACGCCGGAGGTAAAGCAGGTAAGCAGAAACGAACGGCACCAATAAAATGTATGAATACAGCTCGCTCCCGCCTGCGTAATTTATCAGCGCCAGCAAGGGCTGGGCGAAAGCTGCCAGCAGCGCAATCGCAAAACCCGCGCCGCTCCAGAACCGCCACATCTTCCTATGATTCGGCCGGGTCGATCCGGAGATGTTTCCTGTTTGCGCGGGAATGATGTTTTCGCGAGCAGCAGTTTCGTTTGGTGAAGGGGGCATTTCCAAGGTGTTTCGCAAGGCCGGCGCCGGCGAGTGATTCTCGATCTTTGTCCGGGGAGCTCTCTGTGGCCGGGCTATCTCGTCTGTAGATTCTCAGTAGGTATAGCTCAGTCCGGCGGAATAGCGATTCCGCGAGTAACCCGGTGTTGATCCTAACGAACTCTGCGTGGTATGGTTGTAATCAACGTGCATGCCGAAACGCTTATTGATCGTATAACGGAGGCCGAGAGTAAGATCGAAAGAATCCTGCGAGCCAACGCCTCCATTTTCATCATGATGATAATTAACTCCGGCCGTCGAGCTGATCCGCGAAGTTAGACCGTACGTCAGGTTCAGGCCGGTTCGCAACGTCTTGCGGATCGATACGCCTGCCTGGTTAGGCGCTTCGAAATCATAGCTTGTCGTCCAGTTCAGCGAGTGGTTGCTGCTCACGTAGCCAAGCGAACTTTCAAAGTAAGGGTTGGCCGTATCCCCATCGTTTTCGAGAGAGCGAAATGATTCACCCCCGCGCACGTGAAAGATCAAGTGCTCGGTCAAATGATGGTTGAAACCAGCAAGGACGTAGTGAGTGGTGGAATTGGTCGGGGCGGTATCGTAATTTATCATTTCAAGACGATATTCGCCCACAAGAACCGTGCGACTGGTGAGGCTAAATTGAAACTCCTCGCGAAACGTATTCTGAATACGGTTCTGGGCAAGCGTGTTCTGAACACCGTTCTGAGAATTTCCGTTCGACGAGGAAGTGTAATAAACGCGCTCGAACGTGTAGCTCGTTACCGTGCTAAATCGCAAAAGCCAGTGGTAAGTAAGCGCAAAAAGATCGACCGTATCGAAGAACGGGCTGCGCACGTTCTGCGGGCCGACATTGGATGTGAAATTTGGTTCGTTCTGGTAAGTGCCGTAAACGCTGGCGTAGAAAGAAAGCCGACTCGAGAAGTTATGCGTGAGGGACAAAGTGACGTTTCCGGCAGTCTCGTTCTGGCCCGACACATCGAAATACTGGCTAAAGCGTCCGACACCGATCAAATAAAGTTGTGTCCGTCCCCCGGGGCGATCGTAAGTGAGGACAACGTTTTCTCCCGCAAACAACGAGCCTTTGCCGGTCGAGCTTCCCGCAAACAACGAGCCTTTGCCGCTCGAGCTTATGGTAGCGTTATCGTCGTAGCCCGTGTCCAGGCCGGCTGTGATTTGAATTGGAACAGCTGGCAGCCAACCAACACCAGCCTGTTCGAAAGTTGAACCCGTTGCGTTTTGGCCTATCGCTTCAATCGCTTGCAGAGCCAGAAAAGAGGCGGCGAACAGGAGCGTGCGAGGCAGGGAATCAACGCGGTTACGGTTACGAGCCCGGTGAATTCGACATGGCAAAATCATGTTTGCAAGTCGCGCCCTCCCGGCACGTCCACTTAAAACAAGCTGCGCGAGATGTAGATCACGTCCCCGTCCTGAACATACTTTGGTTGCGTAGGCTGGCCTCGAATGCTCGGCCGAAGATTAATCCTCTCCGTGCGCTGCACTCCGTTGATTATGCGAGTGAGATGAATGTTGCTGAGGCTTCCATAGTCGCTCACTCCGCCTGCTTCCATAACTGCTTGATACACCGTCGTCGGGCGATCGAAAGGATATACGCCCGCCTTATTGGCAAACCCTGCCACGGTCACCGTTGCCGAACCGTTTTCCAGCGTGACCAGCACTTCGTTGTTTTCAAGCTGCCCTTCGTAGCGGCTGACAAGCTCATGTTGAAAATCGATAACTCTCTTGCCGGCAGCCGTTACTTCGCCGATGAGCGGGAGACTCAGCTTGCCGTCCCTGCGAACTTTCTGCGTTTGGTCCGGGATCGTCTCGTCGGCATAGGAAACCTTGATCACATCTCCGGGAGAAAGTCTTACCGCTGTCTTGGGACCTGGCGGATACGGCAGAGGCGGTAGCGGGCTTTGGCAGCCGCCGCAGGTGAGCGCGGCAAAAACCAGGAAAGCGAAAAGGCAAGAAGACGGGCTCAGCGCACGTCTGCGATAAGCTGTATCAGTGCCCGGCAATTGTCGATCGCCCCACATCTGTCTCCTGTTCTGCGTCATGCAACGTTGTTTACTCTACAAAATTGTCGATAGGCAAGATAATCCGACGAGGTCGGCGATCAGAGTTCAAAGGGAGCGCGGGCATGTTACCGGCTCTTTTGGACTCGGTGCTCGCCAGAAACACTCTGATGCATTGCGACAAGAGCTAAGCGTATGAAGCTCGACCGACGTCACCGCAGACGTTGTAGCGCTTGTTTGCGCTGGGTCGCGAGCGAACGTCCCGGGCTTTGGCCGAGAGTTTGCGTTTGATCGCGCTGAAGACTGTTTCAGCATGGACACGTTGCCGATAGGGCGCGGCGGGAAACGTGCTGATGGATGGCTTCTAGTGTCCCGAATCCGGCGGATAGAAAAAGAGGAGCCTTGCGTAAATGTAGGCGACACTCTCGGCAAAGACGTCCTTCACACCCTCGCTATAGCGCCACCAATGGCTGGCATCGTAGTCCGGATTCGTCACTGCGATGACGCCGACAGCGACATCATGGCCGAGAGCTTTCTGAAAGAGGAGGCAAGTGCGCCGCGCGTGTACATCCTTGTGCATGTTCCGCGCTTTGCCGCCGATAAAAGTCTCGTCCACTTCTACCTCTCCGCTATTGCCGCCCAGCTTCACGAACGCCCGTTTGCTCACAGAGCGCACCATCTCCATCATCCCATCTCGGTAAT
>CATPBS010000084.1 GCA_955652715.1 uncultured Candidatus Udaeobacter sp. | reverse complement strand
ATGGCGTATTTGTCGCCGATTCTGGCAGGAATGGGCGGAATTACTTTTGCGTTGGAGCGGCACCGGTCGAAAATCGAAAATGAAGAAAGCCATACTTCTCGCTGGTGGCGCGGGGACGCGTCTCTTTCCGCTCACCAAGATTGTGTGCAAACAGCTGCTGCCGATCTACGACAAGCCGATGATTTGCTACCCGCTCGCGACTCTTATGCTCGGCGGTCTCCGCGAGGTGCTGATCATCTCGACTCCAAAAGATCTGCCGATGCTCGAAGATTATTTGGGCGACGGCGCACAACTCGGCATCCGCATCGAGTACGCCGCACAGCTGAAGCCGGAAGGGATCGCGCAGGCGTTTCTGATCGGTGCGAAATTTATCGGGGACTCGGGCGCATCTCTCATTCTTGGCGACAACATTTTCTATGGGAAACTCGACTTCTATCGCGACGCGCTCGCCATCGAGCAAGGCGCATGCATTTTCGGCTATCAAGTTCGCGACCCCGAGCGCTATGGCGTGGTTGAGTTCGACGCAGAAGGCAAAGCCATTAGCCTCGAAGAAAAACCCAAGCAACCGAAGAGCCATTTCGCCGTGCCTGGGCTGTATGTTTACGATGAGCGCGTTGTCGATCTTTGTCGCACGCTGCGGCCATCAGCACGCGGCGAGCTCGAGATCACGGATTTGAATTTGCTTTATCTTCAGCGCAACGAGCTGCATGTGAAGCTGCTTAGCCGCGGCATGGCATGGCTCGACACCGGCACGACCACGGCGTTGCTTGAGGCGAGCAATTACATCGCGACCATCGAGCATCGGCAGGGTTTGAAAATCGCGTGCCTGGAGGAAGTCGCACTTCGCATGGGTTTCATTACGCCATCCGATCTCTCCAAGATCATCAATGGATTGCCGAAGAACGAATATCGCGACTATCTGCGGATGGTTTGCGACGAGGGACCAAGCGCCGGTCCGGAGCCCGTGGGGTAGAGTTTCCACGTCTTCTGTGGAGGCAGCCGTGTCGGCTGCGGTCTTTGACGCTTTTGCAAGCAGCACGCCTGCCACTACAGACCTGTCACGCTCGATCGATTACCACGATTTCGCCTTGATATGGCCAATTTGCGGCGTAATCGACCAGTCCCGCTCGAACAGGATTGTCTCGTACGTAGTTCCATTTTTCTGCGTAGCTTTCGTCGCTGCGCTATACGTGATCAAAGAACCCAGGCTGCCAGAACCGCTGCCTCATCAGGGCCACTGACATTGCTCGCTTTAGTCCGCCAACCCACGTTGAAAGAGCGAAGTACTCATCACCTCGGATGAAAAGATGCACATGATCAGGCATGATCACGTACCGGCCGACGGCGACGTCGAACTTGAGAATTGCGCGGCGCGCATAGTCTTCAAGCGCACTTTTGGCGAGGTCTAACGAAGGAATCTTTCTGCGATTGCGCGTGCAGAACGTGACAAAGAAAAGAGGCGAACGGGAATAAACAAGGTCAAGGCGGTGCGGGCGATCCTTGATCATTTGTTTCCCGGTAGAGCTACCCATGTCGGCCGCAATCTCCAATGCCCGCAGGCGACACGCCTGCCGCTGCAGATTCACTTCGGTTGCTCGCGCAAGAGGTGCGTGGTGTCAGCGACCAGTTTTGTTATCGCGTCCGCTTCGGGCGCATCATAGTAGCCACGGATGTCACCACGCCGATCGACCAGCACCATCCGTGTGCTGTGCACGGGAATTCGCTGAGCGTCGCTGCCGTCGGATATCGCAAGTTTGAAGCCGTCATGGGAAAGTTTGTAGATCTCAGATTTTGGTCCGGTGAGAAAATCCCAGCGGCCCGGCTCAGCCTGCAATCTCTCCGCGTAGGTGCGCAGAACTTCCGGGGTGTCTTTCTCCGGATCGACACTGAACGAAACCAGGTGCACATCAGTTTTTTCCAGCGGCTTTTGCAGCTCGCTCATCCGGCTGCTGATCATCGGGCACGGTCCGGGACACGTCGTGTAAATAAAATCGGCGATCCAGATTTTGCCGGCTAGCTGCGCCGAACCGAACGGCTGCCCATTCTGATTGACGAACTGAAAGGAAGGCACACTGCCGTATGAGGAAACAGTGCGCTGCCGAAGGGCGTCCACTTCCAGTTGACGTAGCCAAAGCAAAAGTCCGAGCGTGATCAGCGGGATCAGGATCAGCGTCACTTTCCAAGCGATGCCGCTCCGCGCCGGCGCACGATCTGTTGTCACAAAAGTTGTGTTCATGATTTCGTCAGGACGAGCGTGCCCAGTAGCAACGGAAGATAAATGATTGATGCGATGAACAATGAACGGGCTGCGCTCGGAGTGCGCATCCGTAGAAAGCGCATCGCAACGGCGACGAACAGACCGCCGAGCAAAAGCTCGATTGCAAGATAAACAAAATTGGCCATGCCAAGAAAAGTCGGCAGACCCGCTATCACCAGGAGCAGGATGCAGAAAAAGACGCTCTGGCTCGCGCTGCGCTCGCCGCTGCGGTCATCGCTCGAAATCATGCGGAAGCCGGCGCGCGAATAATCTTCGCGGTACATCCATGCGATGGCGAAGAAATGCGGCAATTGCCACAAAAAGACGATCGCAAAGAGACCCCACGCTCCCGCGCCAATGCTTCCGCGCGCAGCTGCCCAGCCGATCATCGGTGGGATCGCACCCGGAATCGCGCCCACGGCCGTGTTCGCGGTGCTCGTGCGCTTGAGCGGAGTGTAGGCAAAAATGTAAATCGCGATCGTGATCGCTGTCAGCGCGGCGCTAAGCAGATTGCAGACAAGAGCCAGATATCCGACTCCAAAAACGGAAAGAACGACGCCAAGCGCCAGTGCTTGCACCGGCCGCATTCGACCCGCCGGTATCGGACGCATTTTGGTGCGGCGCATCAGTGCGTCGGCGCTGCGTTCCCACCATTGATTGAGGGCCGCTGCCCCTGCTGCTGCCGCCGCTGTTCCGAACACAACATGAAAGAGTGCCATGTACTCGATGGGCGATTCCGATCCGAGATAAAAACCAACTGCGGTCGTAAGCAAAACAAGCAGCGTTAAACGCGCCTTGACGAGCTCGGCGAGATCGGCAACGACACCATTGCGCGACGGCGCAAGATTCACATTTTCAAGCGCGGCCGTTTTCACGCGAGTTGTTCCCCGTGGTAAGGACGCCGCGCTGCCGCGTTTTGCCGGCGCAGCGCGCCGACCGTACCGTTTTCTCTTTGTGAAATTTGCCAGCAAATCGCAGAAATGCTCACACCAAAAGATAGCATGACCGCGCCGAGCGCGACATGTGCCGTGGCGACGTCGGCGGCTTTGTTGCTCCAGATCGTCCATGCGCCGAGCGCAATCTGGCAAATCACCAGCGCGACCCAGAGGGCCGACAATCGCTTCAGCGCAGCAAAGCGAGCCGCATCCCTCCAGATGCGAACACAAAACGCAACTACAGCAATGGCGATCATGAACGCGAGAAAGCGGTGCGCCATTTGCAACCAGATTTGGAATGCAGTCACATCCGACAAGGCCCGGGCATCCCGCCATTGGTTGATCTTTGCCAGTTCGGCCGCGCTTGTATCAGGAATCCACGCGCCGTTTGCAGTGGGAAAATCGAGTATCGCCAAGTCGCGGTGTTGATGGCGCATCGTCGCTCCGAGACCAAGCTGCACGTAAATCGCGATTGTGATTGCAATCGCGAGCGTCTTGATCGGCGCGAACTTTTGTGAATCGAGCCGCTGATGTGCGAGCGCCCGCCAAAATTGTGTCGTCGCCAACGCAATCACCACCACAAGCCCGAGAAATGCCTGCGCTATGCAGGCGTGAAAGATCCCGATTTCATCCTTCATCATGGTGACGCGAAGCCCGCCGAGAATTCCCTGCAAGATCACGCCCCCGAGCGCGATCACCCCAAGGTTGCGCACCCATTGCCGATCTTCGCTCAGCCAAAGCCACGCCGCGAGAATGATCGTGAGAAATCCCACCGCCGAGCCCATCAGACGATGCGTATGCTCAAACAATATTCCGCCGACCCATTTCGAGACGGGGAACAGAAACATGTTGTAGCCGAATGTGGTCGGCCAATCGGGGACGGCGAGCCCCACGCCTTTACTGGTGACCATTCCGCCGCTGCAAATGAGCAAGAGCGTCGCGACGCACGTGAGCCACGCGAAACGGTTCAGCCAAACACTGTAGCGGCGGTCTCCGACCGCCGAGGTTCCTGACGTCGACTGCCGCATTGATAATCCGGCGCTCACTACAGCGCCGCCACAGAGGAGAAAAGACTATCCGCCGGGACTCGCCGATGCTGCGGGTTGAGGTGGTTTGTTTTCCGGGGTAGGTGCCGGTGACGGCGCACCCGGCGGCGCGGCGCTTTGCGCACCACCGGCGAGTTCGGCGCGCTCCTTGAGCCACGCCTGATAATCCTGCGGGGTATCGACCACGAGCGTGCCTTTCATACCGTAATGACCGAGACCGCAAAGCTGGCCGCAAATCACTTCGTAGGTCCCGGTCTTGATTGGCGTGAACCAAACTGGAATGAGTGAGCCTGGGATCGCATCGCCTGCAATGCGCATGTGCGGCAAAAAGAAATCATGAATCACGTCCTTGGAGGAAAGCTCGGCAATGACCGGGCGATTCACCGGCACGTGAAGTTCGCCAGTCGTCACGATATCGTCCTTTCCAGCCGGATCATTCGGATCAAGGCCAAGCGGATTTGAGTTGCTCACAAAAGCCACATCGCGGCGGCCAAATTGTCCATCCGGCCCAGGCAAGTGATAGTTGAAGCTGAACTGCTGCGCCACCACGTGAACAACGAGCGCCTCTTTGCCTGGCGGAAACTGATTCACGCGTTTTGCCCAAAGCGGAATAGCAAAGCCGAGGAGCAGCACCGCTTCGATCAGTACGACGGAGAATTCGAGATGTGTTGAAATGCCGCTCCTCACGCCCAGGTGATCCGCGCCAGGGTGCCGGCGTTTCCGGAACCGGATCAGCACGAAAATGAAAAATGCCGACCACCCAATAAACAGCGCGGCCATGAACCAGTGGCAGAACTCGATGATGTGGTCGATCTGATATCCATGCGCCGAGGCGTTCGGCGGCTGGCCCAGAAATTCATTGATCAGCGCCAGGCTATTCATATTTGGTCAGATCTTCCTGGGTAATCTCCTGGTGAGGTTCGGCCGGCATGCGCCCCTGGCGCCACAAGTGAAAACTGAATGCGCCAATGCCACCGATGACGGAGAGGACTGCGCCGAACAGAAACCAGATCGCGATCGCCATGTGCTCGGTCGATTTTCCGTCTTTCGCGCCGTAGCAGAACGGGCATGCCAGGGTTTCGTGCGTGGCAAACAGAATCGACAAAAGCAAAATTGATAAAATTTTCGCCCTCATGTGATGATGCGAAGCCGTTTCATTTTCCTGTAGAACCAGACGCCGTAAACAATCAGTACAATCGCGGCAGCAAACGAAGCGATCGCGCCGGCGAGATAAATGGGCGCGCCTTCCACGAGATCAACCCAAACGCACCACGCTCCGGTTCCGAGCGCGAGCAGCGTCGAGAAAATTATGAAAACAATATGGAAAGCTTTAAGCGACATTTACCGAAAGATCGGGTAGTCGTACCACGCCAAGAATATAAGCCAGAAGAGCCCAAGCACAAAAAAGCCGGTGAAAATGAGGATGCGGTAGATGAGGCGTTTTTCCGCGGCAAGGTGCATGAAAATTGCCGCCACCAATCCGGCCTTTAGCGTCGCTACCAGCATGGCCACGGCAACGTTCGCCTTGCGCGCACCAAAATCGACATAAGACAGCGCCACCGTGATTCCGGTAAATACCAGCAGCGTGATACCGACCATAACATAGCGCATGACATGTTGATGCACGCCGTGGGCGTATTCCTCGTACTCTTTGGGATCTTGTGAAATATCAGGCGGGTTGTTCATGGCTTAGAGGAGATAAAAAAGCGGGAATACAAATATCCAGATCAGATCGACAAAGTGCCAGAAAAGACCGCTTACCTCTACGCGATTAGCCAGATGCTCGGGATTACGCTGGTAAAGTTTTTTACTGACCGGCAGCCACATGTAAGTGAACACCAGCACCCCACCGAGCACGTGCAGCCCGTGCAGACCTGTGATGGTGAAATAACTGGCAAAATAAGCACTGTGCGTTGGCAAAAACATCGTTGCCCGCTCGACGTCTTCCTTCTCGATCGTGGCAATTTTGTCAGTGACCGGCAGCGGGAAAAAGTGCGGCCGGTCCATCGCTGGACTGTCTGGCTCGGCATTCACCGGATCGAGTGCAACTTCGTATTCCTTTGCGTTTTCGCTGTGCAGATGCCCCGTGATCTCGATTCGCGGTTCCAGTCCTTTTTCAGCGCGCCGCTGGTTCCCCAAATACTTTTCGTACTTCCAAAGCGCCTCCGGTTTAATGTAAGCGCCGAAATGCTCGAACTTCTGCGGCCATTCGTACGCGAGTTTGACGGTCAAGAAAATCACGCCGCACAAGATGGTGACCAGCATGTACCACCAATAGGCCCGATATCTTCTCATCTTTAGCGCTGCCCAAGCGAGCACCACGGTGACCGACGACATGATGAGGATCGCAGTGTTCATCGTGCCAACCGGAACGTTGAGCAGCCCGTGCGGCCACGTCCCCGGCGCTGCATCGATGCGCAGAAAAATGTACGCGGAGAAAAGCCCGCCGAACAGCATCACTTCGGAGGCAAGAAAAAGCCAAATTCCTATCTTGGCGTTCCAAAGCCCTGTGTCCGGACGAGTGGAGATTGTGTACGGAATTTCCATTGCGCCGATCAGACGAGCACCGGTTCGGCGGGAGGCTTGCGGCGAGTGCGCTCGGCGGGTTCCACCGGTTCGTTCTGCATCGTGAAATCGCGCTCGCGGCCGGGAAGGCTATATTCGTAAGGACCACGATAAGCAACCGGAATGTGGACAAAATTCCCGTGCGGTGGTGGTGAAGGCGCAGTCCACTCCAGCGTGGTCGCTTCCCATGGATTGTCGTTCACTTTTTCACCGTGCCTGATGCTCCAGAAGAAATTAATGATGAACGGAATTTGAGCGAGGCCCATGATCCAGGCCGCCCATGAGATCGGTGTGTTCCACTGGAACCCGGTCAGTCCCCAAATGGGGTGCTCGGTAGCGACATTCCATCCTTGTCCGCCGTCGTACCAGCGCCGATGCATCCCGCCCATTCCTTGCAAAAACATCGGAAGAAAAATTACATTCATGCAGATGAGCGTCGGCCAGAAATGCACTTTTCCCCAGAAATCGTTCATCTTTCGCCCGGTGGCTTTCGGGAACCAATAATAAATACCGGCGAAAAGTCCGAAGATTGTGCCAGGCGCAACGATGTAATGGAAATGCGCGATGACGTAGTAGGTATCGTGCAGATAAAGATCGGCTGAATTAAAAGCCAGCGGAATGCCGGTAAGCCCGCCGATTCCAAACATCGGCAGGAACGCGGTCGCGAAAAGCATCGGCACGGTGAAGCGAATGGAACCGCCCCAGAGCGAAATAAAGAACGCGCTTAAGATGATTACCGACGGGATCGAGATCAGCAATGTAGTTGTCTGGAAAAACGCGCTGACTGCGCTGCCCATGCCCGTCATCCACATGTGATGGGCCCACACGATGAACGACAAAAATCCAATCACCAACACGGAAAAGACCAGCGATTTGTAACCCCAAAGCGGCTTGCGCGAATTGTTCGCCAGAATTTCGGCAACAATTCCGAAAGCAGGCAAAATCAGTACGTAAACCTCGGGATGCCCGAGGAACCAGAACAAGTGCTGCCACAAAAGCGGACTGCCCCCGCCGCTGATGGAAACGGGTGCGCCGTTCACGACGAGACCGCTCGGCAGGAAAAAGCTTGTGTGCGCAACTCGATCCATTAACTGCATGACGATGGCAGCTTCCAGCGGCGGGAACGCCAGCAACAGCAGAAACGCAGTCACAAATTGCGACCACACGAAGAACGGCAGCCGCATCCAGGTCAGCCCTTTGGCGCGCAATTGAATGATGGTCGTGATGAAATTTACCGCGCCAAGCAGCGATGAGCTGATCAAAAAAATAAAACCGATCAGCCAAAGCGTCTGGCCGTTAAACACCGGATGATGTCCGGGCCCCGTATCGGCGAACGCTGCCAGCGGCGTGTAAGAAGTCCAGCCGCTCTTGGCCGCGCCACCGGGCACGAAGAAACTGATGAGCATGATCACGCCGCCCACCCCGAATGCCCAAAAACTTGCCGCGTTCACTTTTGGGAACGTCATGTCCGGCGCGCCGATTTGCAGCGGCACGACAAAGTTTCCGAAAGCAGCGAAGGCAAGCGGCACCACTCCAGCAAAAATCATTATCGTGCCATGCAT
>CATPBS010000083.1 GCA_955652715.1 uncultured Candidatus Udaeobacter sp. | reverse complement strand
CAAGAACCTTCACCCACTCGTTCAGTAGCATGCCGCCGGGTACAGCGACGATTAGGGTCACGAGAGAGGGCCACCACCGTTTCCATGCAAAAAACAACACTAACGCAAACAAAATAACCCCGATCCATTCGCCCGAACCAAAGTCGGTGAACGCGCGCAGCACGCTGACGAATGTCCGCGTTAAATGCGCGTGGAACCATCCCGCGACTTCTTGATCGGGTCCGGCCAGGGGGTTCGCCATGGCGAGGGCCACGCAATTTTGGGGGAGAATGAGGAGATTTGTCACAAAAAAGCCACTAAAACTAGTGCCCATTAAACACCTGTCAAACGGAAAAACACGCAAATTCGCCGCGGAAATGCGGTTTCTCAAAAAAAGAGCCGCATGATGGAACACATCACGCGGCTCTCCAAATGGCTGCGATAATTTACGATATGCCGAGCGTGGCAAGCGTCGGCTCATCGATTGCCGCTGTCACCGCCAAGCCGTTGTCAGCTTGGAAGGCCGCGATGGCCTCTTGGGTCATTGGTCCAAGTATCCCATCGATCGGTCCATCGTAATAACCGTCGCGCTGCAGCTGCGACTGAACATCGGCAATTACCTGGTCGGGGGCCAATCCATTATAGCCGTAGATTGGGCCATCGTATGGATAATAGGCGTAAGGAGCATAACCCCATGCCGGGAACCAATAGCCCGCATTCCAGTAATACCAGCCGTTGTTCACAAAGATAATCCGATCGTAATGGCTTCTCCACCACCCGCGATCGTGCCACTCTCTGTGGTAATCGCGGAAGGCCGCATACTGTTGGCCGCGAAACGCGCCACTGCGGAAGTTATTATTAATCGCAAAATTGCCCCGGCGATTGACCGCGAAGTTTCTGTCGCGATTGATCGCCAAGCCGTTGCGAGCACGAAACTCGCCAGCATTACGATCGCGATTAAAGTCGAAGTTTCTTGACCCATTGACCGCGAAGTCTCTATCGCGATTGCTCGCTAGTCCGTTGCGATCACGAAACGCGGCAGTATTGCGATCGCGGTTAAAGTCGAAATTTCGTGTCCGATTGAGCGCGAAGTTTCGGTCGCGATTGACGCTAGCATTGCTCCGCGCGCGAAAATCTTGATTACTGGAGAGGTTTCGCTGGCGAAACGCACGCATCCGGGCGTCTTGATTGACCACCGCATTTGAATTAGTGCGCGGCGTCATGTAAGTCCGCTGCCGAAACGGCGCGGTGGATGTATAGCGGTGCGTGCTCGTCATCGCACCGGTGTTTGCAGGCCTTGTCGCCCGAACATTCGATGTTCGCTGCGCCTTCGCTCTGTCAGGCCTTGTATCGTTGATTGGCTGACCCCACGCCGTGAGCGTCAGCGCGAGGCTTGCGATGCATGTTGAATATAGAATTCGTTTCATAGTTTTTTCCCTCAATTTTCCATCGAAAGCTTAGACAAGATCGATGAGTCAATTATTCAACACCGTTAAGTATCGTTTGGTTGCGCCTTGGAAATCGCGTTGCCGCATCGCTTCTCGCGTCCCGATGAACTCTGAGTCGGTTTGTTTGTGCGGGTGCCGTAGACCTGAGTTCATCAAAAGATCTACCTTGCGATGCAGACCCTCGTTTATTGGTTTGGCGTACTCGGCGACTGCTTTGGCTACGTTGCCGCTAGGGTGCACCTTCCAATTTCGCACTGCAGCGCTGGCTCGGAGGTTTGTCTAAAAACGCAGGGGAGCGCCTCGCGATTTCCCCAAATTATTGCCTTGCCGCAATATTTTCGATTCGATACACTGGGATCAGCTCACTCATGCGATATGTATCCGAATCGCCTTAGCCTATGAAAAGCATACGACTATTCTTCGTGTTCTTCTTCCTTGGTGCGATCACGTCAGCCCTCGCCGGAACCGCGACTTTCGAGGCCCAACCTTCCCCCTCGCCAGCGGACGAAAACTCACACGATCTGTTCGAATACGAGATGGACTACACGCTCAATAGCAATTTCTATGATGACCACGGCAAATTCGGAAACGGCGACTCGCTCTACAACGATTTCAGCTACGCTCATCGCTTTCTCATCACCGGGAAGTGGTATTTCCGGGCAGGCGTCGAGTACGAGCGGTTCGATTTCGGCGGCACCGATAATGGTTTGCCTGATCATCTCCAGACTGTGCACGCTCTATTGGCGCTTGAGTACGTGGTGCACGATCATGCCGGCGCGGGAATCGAGATCGATCCCGGCCCCTATTTCCAAAATAATATTACCGGCGATTCAATCGACATTCCCTGGAAAGTGTTCGTCAGTTTCCCGATCAAGAAAGATAAAATCTTCGGCGTGATCGGCGCCGGTGGTAGTCTCTATTCAAATCCGATTGTTGCCCCTGGCGGTGGTATTATCTGGCTCTTCAGCGACCATTTCCGTCTGGAAGGCGTCTTCCCAAAACCGGCCCTGGTTTATAATCCGACTGACGATTGGGAATTCCGTATTCTTGGCAATCTCTTTTACGAAAGTTTCCGCACTGATGATGTCATAACTCCCGAGAGGAAATTGCAAGTCCACAACGCCATCGTTCAATACAGCGAGGACAAAGTAGGAGTTCAGGCAAGGTATTCCGGCTTTAAGCCCTTTAAGATCACGCTCGGCGGCGGCTGTACCGTCAGGCGCGACTTTGATTTCTTCCGCGCCGAAGCGAGCGCCAAAACGAGGCCTGCCCCCTACGTCCAAGTTGATATCGAGGCAAAATTCTAAGGAAAGATCTCGTTCAGCTTTCTCGCTACGGCCTGACTGCCGCGAACTTTCAGTCGGCCAGTCATAAAGGCCCACGTGCCCTTAAGTTTCCCATTCGACATCGCGACCCAATCCGCGTCGCTGGTGATGAAGGTGACACTTGGATTGTCGATTTTTCCTTTTCCCATCTTGTAGGTCCCGTCGTTCACGTCGATCCACCATTCTCCGCCATTCGGGCCGCTGAGCTCCCACTGGTAGCGTGCATGCACTCCCTTTGCCTTATTCGCCTGGAAACTCTGGCGCATCCCGTCGAACACCTGTTGCGGCGTCGAATTTGAAGGCTCATTTGAGGCCGCGCTCGTCGCGCCCAAACAAACCGCCATGAGAATCGCTGCGATCGCGAGAGATAAATAACCAGTATTTGGTTTCATCTTGTCATACCTCAAATCGAGATCGTTCGCGCCGCCTAAAGTGGCTGTTCAAGAAACTCTACTGTTCAATTCTCTTTAGGAGAAATGCCGCGCCGAGAAATGTGATCAACGCTCCCCCCAGCAGGACGACAAGATCGGCAACGTAAAATTGCGCGCCAGCGTCATACATGTTTACGAGCCGAAAGGCGCGGCAGAAGTGAGTCAGCGGAAAGAGCTCGGAAACGTAGCGAATCGCTGTGGGCAGTTGTTCGAGTGGCGCGAACGCGCCTGAAAGAACAAATACCGGCAGCAGAAAGAAAACAGAAAATTGTATGGCCTGAGTTTGCGTACGTGAAAACGCCGAGATCAGCAATCCGAGTCCGAGCGAACAAAGGAGAAAAAGCAGGCAAACCACCGCCAGCGCAGGCAATTGATGGAACGCAACACCAAAATGCCAACCGCTCACTGCCATAATCACCAGGACCAAAAAGGCAGACACCACGAGATACGGCAACATTTTCCCGATCACGATTTCACGCCGACGCAGCGAAGTCACCATTAACTGGTAGAGAGTGCCTGACTCCCGCTCCCGCGCGATCGTGCATGCCATCAGGGTCACAGTCAGCAACTGCAAGATCAGGCCAATGATGCCCGGGACAACGTAGTCGATGACGCGCGATTTCGGATTGTAAAGCAATTTGCGATTGACACTCCACATTTCCAT
>CATPBS010000082.1 GCA_955652715.1 uncultured Candidatus Udaeobacter sp. | reverse complement strand
TTCTCGAACTTGCAGCCGGAGCTCTCAGCACGATTGGGTGTGTGCTAGTAATTTTTTGGCGCGATTCAACCATCGCATTCTACGGCGCGGTCATTTCCGCGGTTGCGATCATTGCGCTATTCTTTGGACAGCGAATGGCTAAGGATTATGCTGGTGGAGCGGTGCTAGTTTCGTACTTTCTCGTGACGCTCATCGCAATTTATCTGCTCGCGCAGCGGTAAATCAGTGAGAATTTTGTAGGCCGTGTCTGGAGCATTCCTTAACGAAACAACCGTTGCCAACCCGTCGGGGAATGGTCCGGCCTTGAAGAAATCGCCTTATGTCCTGACTGCGGTTGAGGCGATGAAGAATTATGCAAAGAGCAGAGCAAGAACTTGGTATAAGGACGGCGTTGAAACGGACGATACTGCTGGCAACTACGCCTTTCAGCGACTGCGTCAGACTTGGTTCACTCCTCAACTCGATCCAAAGTTCAAACTTCGGCGAGACGACAAATTCTATGCCATCGGCTCGTGTTTTGCGCGCGGCCTCGAAAATTCGCTCGCGGCCCGCAACATTTCTGTTGAAAGCGCAGCGCCGGAATTTGCCAAACTTCAGGCGGCCAACAGGGAGGTATCAGGCCTCGGATTTACGAACAAGTACAACACGTATTCGATAATGAATGAACTGCGCTGGGCGCTTGATCCAAGCGCAGAATTCCCTAGAGAGTCTATTGTTCAACTGACAGAAACAACTTGGTACGATCCACACACAAACCCAACCTTGGAGTTTGTCGATCTCGAAGAAACGCTCGAGCGCCGAGCGCTGATGCAAGCAGTTACAAAGCGCATAGCAATCTGTCGCGCGGTGATCCTTACCCTCGGACTTGCAGAGGTTTGGCGCGATGTTAAGGCAGACGTGTTCGTTAATGGCACTCCCATTCAATCTTTGTTGAAGGCCGACCCGGACCGATACGAATTTCATCTTACGAGTTTTTCTGAAAACTGGGCCAATCTGGAAGCGATCCATGGGTTGCTGTTCCAGTATGGACATCCCGACGTTCACATCATCGTTACAGTTTCTCCAGTGCCCCTGATGAACACCTTTTCCACCATGGATATTGTGGTAGCGAATACCTGGGCCAAGTCATTGTTACGGGCTCTTGCCCAAGAGTGGGCTGCCGTGCATTCAAATGTAGATTACTTTCCAAGTTACGAAATCGTGCAAAACTCGGATCTCGCAAAAACATGGGAGTGCGATCTGAGACATGTCACAGGCGCCGCAGTGCAGCAAATCATGGATTTGTTCGTGCAGAACTATCTCGAGTAAGCTGAATGATGTTCGATTACCGGAGTAGTTCGCCAACCGCTAAACAGAGTCTACGGCAAGTAAACGTCACCAAGCTGTGAACGTTTGCGTAACACATTAACCCGTTTCCAAGTTCTGATCTTCGGTAACAGCACAGCGTCCTCAAGAGATGAACCGGACAGTTGCTATGAAAACAATGCGGCTGCCAAAATTTGCGAGCACGCAATCTCTCCTCGGGGTATTACTGTTACTCTGCGCGTTAATGTTCTATTATTTCGCGGTTCTGAGAGTTGATTACAGCAAGACAATATTGCTTGACCTCGCTCCGCATCCGGATGCGACCGAATACTTTGCCCAGGCAAAAGCGCTCCATCGGGATGCCTGGCCTTCCATACAGATTGGTTACGAGAAATTGCCATCAAGGTATCCTCTTGGATACCCGGTACTGATGCTTCCCTGGTTGAAGATCCTGCCGAAAGCAAGCGCCGTCCTGGCACCGTTTCGCACGAGTCAAACGATGGGTCTCCTGCTGCTTTTAATCGTGTTTGCCTTTTATGAATACCTGGCAATGCCGTTGACGGGCGGTTTTGCGGCGCTTTTACTCGCGACACTCCCTGGCTTCTTCACTTTCTGTCGTTCCTCACTCAGCGAAGTAAGTGCCTCGGTGTTAATTGTCCTAGCCTTTATGTTCGCTTTTCTGGGAGTTAAAGAAGAACGCCGTTGGAGGATCTATTTATCGGCGGTTTTTCTTGGTCTTTCATTAAACGTTCGAATCCAGTCGCTTTTCTTTGCGCCGTTATTGCTGGTTATGGCTGTGCTTCCAATGAGGGGAACGCACCTGCGTTGGCTGTTCCATTGCGCCGCAGTTACCGTTCTCTTCGTGCTGGCGGCTAGCCCTCTGCTGGTGTTGAACACAATCCAGTTCGGTTCACCGTTTAAAACGGGCTATGACTTTTGGGCGCCGTATTTTAGTATGAAACACCTTCTCTTTTCGCTTCGCTATGTTCCGGAGAACGCTCTGATGCTCTGGAGGCAACCCACTTTGCAGCCACATGGATATGACGCAGCCAATATGTTCGGTACCGGCACCTCGTTTGTGCCAGCCTTCGTCCTTCTGACCTGCGCCGGTTTGCTCTTCATTCGGTTCGGTTGGTTCATTTGTTGCGGTTTCTTAGCCGGGTTGAGCTCTTTTGCAGCGGCGTTGTGCTATTTATTTGGCAGAGATGGACGCTTCTACCTGCCGCTTTTAATCCTTCTAGTCGCCGTCGCTGTCCTGCCCGTCACGTGGGCCGCAGATAATCTGGTTGTCAAAAAACGGACTGTCACCGCGGTAACGGTATTTGTGTTATTTGCCGGAGCTTGCCTCGGTTACCCTTCGCGGTCCGGCTATAACACACCTGGCATTAACCGGTCGCAAGCGTGGGACGCTCTTCATTTTACTACTTCACCTGCCGAATCGATCCAGTTCGTAGCGCAAAGGCATTTCGCTACACGACTAAGCCGGCAACCTGGAATCGTTCTCAGTGACATTGATCCTGTTTACTTAAACGCTCTTTTGCCGCACTCGTTCGTTGCAGCCCCGATCGATGGAAATCATCATTACAAGTGGAGCTACACGTGGCGTTATGATCGGCCGCAGGCTATGACCCTGGTCGAACACGGATTGCAACAGTCGCTTCCGGTTTACGCGCTATTCATTTCGCGAGACGACGCCGCTACGAACCAGTCGCGTCTGCCGACTGTTCCTGGATACGAGTGGCGCATTTTAGACAACTCCCATGGCAATGCGGCAATTCTAACGCTTGCTCCCGCCGGATCAGATGAGACGGCACCAGCACCGGAGTAATGCGCGTCACAGCTTTTTTCCAACAGCGCGCGCAGGGGGGTGGATTTGTGCAACGAGCTCTTCGACCCGCCTTATTCTCGGGCGTGCTTTTGTTGGCAGCCTACCTTCGAGTAGTGGGATTGACCTGGGGCCTAAACAGCGGGTATGGCCACGACCTGAATTTCCAGCCGGACGAATTTGTAAGCCTTAGGGGCGTCCTCCAAGTGGACTTGTTAGCGGGCCAGCTTAGGGCTCCCGGGGCCTATTTTGAAGGCACATTTAACTATTACCTCTGGGCCATACCGCAAGCAGTGTTGAAGGTTGCTCTCAATAAAGGCGCACATCTTAGCAACTCAACGAGCACGACAAATCCATCTGATCCCTTGTACATCTGCCGATGGATGTCAGTGTTATTGGATCTCTGTACAATTGTTATCATCTTTCTCGCCATTAGAGAGGTGACTCAAAAGTTCTATCCCGCCCTCGTGGGCGCGCTTTGCTACGCTGTTCTCCCAATGG
>CATPBS010000081.1 GCA_955652715.1 uncultured Candidatus Udaeobacter sp. | reverse complement strand
CGATTATAATAGGGCCGATCACCAATCTCGACCGTGACATCGCCTGGGTAAGGGCCATAGCCAGGGCGACCAGCGTAACCGGGTCCGTATGGGCCATTACCCGCATAACCGGGTCCGTATGGCCCATTACCCGCGTAACCGGGTCCGTACCCCGGATACCCTCCGTAATGCTCCTCTTCGCATCCGCTTAGACCGAACGTAACAGGAAGCAGAAGCAAGAGGAGGAGCACCGGCCATTTCCGTATCGTTTTCGTTCCATTTCTGGCGGAGACCGCCTTCTTCTCCGCGCGATCAACAATGTTCATCTTCATACAAATCATATACGCATTAGACAGAGCTTTCACGTGCACTGAATTCACTGCGTTCGGGCGGCGAGGCGAGGATGCATCCCTGCTCCCGTTCGCCTTGCCAATTGGGATGTTGTCCGTCTGGCAACATGCGCGTCCCGTTCGGCGGCATGAAACAAACCGGCGTCGGGCCCGAAAGCGTTCGGGCCGGCGCGCAGCGCAAGCTTGCGATCTGGAAGCTTAGATTTCTACTCGTTAAATATCAGATATACAGTCAGGCGAAAGCCGTATGCCAGCCAGACCGACAGCCGATCCAAAATTCGAGATTGGGCACGTCTTGTGCATCGACATTGTGGGTTACTCGAAACTGCTCATCAACGAGCAGAGTGAATTGCTCAACAAGCTGAAAGAGATCGTGCGCGGAACGAAGCAGTTCGACCTGGCGGAAGCGGAAGGCAAACTGCTCCGATTGCCAACAGGCGACGGGATCGTCCTAGTTTTTCGCAACAGCGCCGAAGCGCCCGTGCAGTGTGCATTGGAAATTGCCCAAGCATTAAAAGATCATCCCGACATCCAGCTTCGCATGGGCGTCCACAGCGGGCCGGTCAATGAAGTAGCCGACGTAAACGAGCGGGCGAATGTCGCGGGAGCCGGGATCAATATTGCGCACCGAGTAATGGATTGCGGCGATGCTGGACACATTCTGCTTTCCAGGCGTGTCTCCGAAGATCTGGAACATTACGCGCGTTGGCGGCCGTACTTGCATGATCTTGGCGAATGCGAGGTGAAACATGGGTTAAAACTTCACCTCATCAACCTTTACGGGAATGGCTTTGGAAACCCAACCAATCCTGCGAAGATCAACGCAGCTGACCAGGTCCGAATCGGCGCGAAAAAACCGCGCGCGCTGGGCATGCTACTGGTTATTACAGTCGTGCTCGTCCTGTCCAGTGCCGTGTGGATGTTTTGGCAGGCGAACAAAAAAACAATTGGTAATGCGATTGTGAATTCCCCGATCGATAGGTCGATCGCGGTCCTGCCGTTTGAAAATCTCAGCGAAGAGAAGGAGAGCGCATATTTCGCGGAAGGCATTCAGGATGAAATCCTCACCCGACTCTCGAAGATCGGCGCGCTGAAAGTTATTTCACGCACTTCGACCCAGCGTTACAAGAGCGCGCCGGACAACCTGCGCGAAATCGCTAAGCAGCTGGGTGTGAATAATATTCTCGAAGGTAGCGTGCAGAAAGTTGCCGATCAGGTACGCGTAAATGTGCAATTGATTAACGCACAGAACGATTCGCATCTGTGGGCCAACACCTACGACCGCAAGCTGACGGACATTTTTCGTGTGGAGACCGACGTTGCCACAGCAATTGCCGAATCCTTGCAGGCAAAGCTGACCGGCGGCGAGCAGGAAGCGCTGGCGGTTAAACCTACGGATAACCCGGAGGCGTACGATGCTTACCTTCGCGGTCTGGCCCTCGAAGCGCGTACTCTGGCCACGAAACCCGACCTTTATGAGAATGCAGCGCGTTTCTATGAAGAAGCCGTGAGACTTGATCCGAAGTTTGCGCTCGCTTGGGCGCATCTGTCGATCATGCACGCCTTCATGTACCATATCGGCTTCGATCGCACCCCCGCGCGTTTGGCGGCGATCCAACAGGCAGCCGAAACCGCCGTGAGATTGCAACCCAACTTGGGAGAAAGCTATCTCGCCATGGCCAACTACCAGTATCGGGGCCGGCAGGATTACGACGCTGCATTGCAGGCATTCGAACGCGCTCGGATGCTTCTCCCGAATAGCGCAGCTGTTTTGTATGGGATCGCTTTTGTCGAACGCCGTCAGGGCAAATGGAAGCAGGCACTCTCGCATTTTCAACAGGCTGAATTGCTCGATCCACACGATCTAGAGCTCTTCAAAAACTACGCGGAAACGTATTTTTGCTTTCGTGACTTCGAAACCGCCCGCCGGGTAATCGAGCGCGGACTGAATGTGGCGCCAGATAATACGGATCTGATTGTGGATAAGGCTCTCAGTTATCAGGCTGAGGGGAAGCTCGATGAAGCTGACAAGGTGCTTCAACCTTTGCCGTTGGAGCCGGGCAACACCACTGTCATGGACTGCCAAGTTCTCGAGTTTATTTACACCGGTCACTACCAACACGCCATCGCTGCCCTGAAAGACGCCGTGGCCGCGCCTGCCCCGGCTCTCGGCGATCAGGTAGGCGATTACTACGTGTTACTCGCTGAAGCGCAATTGCGTTCCGGTGACAAAGCGGCCGCGAGGGCGACAAGCGAACGCGGGCGCGATGTCTTGAATAGCTTGCGGGCAAAGGGTGATGATAGCTGGTATCTCGCAGCAACTCTCGGCTTGATGTATGCAGGAATGGGGGACAAGGCAGCCGCCTTGCGCGAAGGTCAGCGTGCTTTAAAGCTCGTTGGCCCTGATGTCGCTAGCAGACCGTGTGCGGAGGAACTTCTCGCCCGGATCGAGAGCCAAGTTGGAGATGTCGACGCGGCGGTTTCGGCTCTGCCGCGCCTGCTTCAGGCGACCTATCTAATATACCCTTTCGACATGCCGCTCACGCCCGCCCTGCTTCGTCTCGACCCGGCATGGGATCCGCTACGTAAAGATCCGCGTTTCCAAAAGCTCGTCGGCAACAGCGCAAGGTGACCTTCGACAGTGCCAACGAAAAACCACCTCGACCAGGCAGAGGCACTTTATGAGGGCACTCAACGAAACCTCGTCGGCGTGACCACGTTCGCCGACTCTAGCGGAAGTGTAACGCCCCGCAACCAACGGTCTTGTTAGGCATGAGCGGCGCGAGGAGAAGCGTTACTGTCTGCGATCTGTTTTCGCAGACAGAAGCATTCTACGATTACACTGTCATAATTGAGGAAGGACGAGGTAATTGATCGTTAGGTCACCATCAGGCTGAATGATAGTAAACGTTCTTCGAGAATCTCGAGCGGCAACACGCCATTCTTGACCGCAACCCCTTGCTTCCCGGTAATCTCGCAGTCCTGATTCAGTTCGTGGAGAACTTTCCTGCCAAGACGCGAGGCTCTTGGTTGCGATTTGTTCGGATTGCGCTTAACTCGATAAACACCAGCTTCCTCTGAACAAGGAAGCATATGATGAAGGCTATATCGATCCGGTCGATCGGTGCGTTGGGAGCGATCATCGCGGGCTGTTTAAACACTGAGCACAGTGCTTCAGCCACAGGAAAGCGCTATCCGTGGAAGAAAAATATTGTCACAACCATCTTTTGGATCGGAGAAAGCCCAAGCGGAAACAATCCGGTGCCGAACCGTTTAAGCTCATGGGACAAAGATTGGAGCAGAAGTAACGGGGGATTTGACGATCCAAATCCGGCGCATCGCAGCAATTACATTCCGGTAAAGTTCACGCCTCGACAGAACCCGTTTTACTGCGCCCTCCCATACAACGACAAGGCAGCCACTGGGCACCGTCCGGAAGCACCCCGCGTCGTTCCGTGGTTCAAGAAAGCGTACCAAGGCCCCGGGGTTTCCACCTGCAAGGATCGATGGGTCGCGATTCGCAAAGGGAATCGAACAGCTTATGCGCAATGGGAAGACGCAGGACCTTTCCGGACCGATTATTGGCAATATGTCTTTGGCAACGAACGTCCAAAACCCAATCTGAACAGAGGCGCGGGTCTCGATGTGTCTCCCGCTGTGCGTGACTATCTCGAATTAAACGAAACGGATGTGACCGACTGGCGCTTCGTCGAGTTTAGCGAAGTATCGCGCGGACCGTGGTCGGCGCTCGGAGAAAACAACACGTTTGTAATTAGCGATCGCAAAACAGGCAAGGGAATTGGCCGCGGCGTCAAAGCGCGCTGAAGGCCGTGCGATTTCGCGACAAGCTTCGCGAGGAGATGCCATGTTATAGCTATGCAGCCTTTTAGATCTGACCCCTCTTCTTTCCCCGATCAAAGCGTCGCCGGCTTCAGCATTGTCTTGGCGAAAGAGAATGTGGCCTTCGACGCCTTTGTGAAGGAAGAGGTCGCACCTAGACATTCGCATTTGGGGCGCCGATAATTTTGCTGTGGAGCGATTGAATCTGCTCGCGGTGGCCCTCGGACTGGCCGCGCTCGCCGGCGTTAATCTTTATCTGACCGTGTT
>CATPBS010000080.1 GCA_955652715.1 uncultured Candidatus Udaeobacter sp. | reverse complement strand
CGTGATGAAGCGGAGATCGCCGGAAAAAAAATCGATATGTTACAAATCCCGGCGTTTCTCTGCCGCCAAACTGATCTCTTGCGCGCTGCTGCGGAAACGAGTCGCGCGATCAATGTTAAAAAAGGTCAGTTCCTCGCGCCGTGGGACGTGCGAAACATCGCCGAAAAACTGATCGCATTTGGCAACTCACGATTCTGCTTCACGGAGCGCGGCACGACGTTTGGCTATAACAATCTCGTCGCTGACATGCGCTCGCTCTATTGGATGCGCGAAGCCGGATATCGCGTGATCTTTGACGCGACACATTCCGTGCAGCGGCCCGGCGGGGCAGGGGACTCCACGTCCGGCGACGGTGTCCTCGCACCGGCGCTGGCCAGGGCTGCGATGGCCACAGGATGCGACGGAATCTTCATGGAAGTGCACGAGAATCCGGCTCGCGCTTTGTCGGATGGTCCGAATCAGATTCCGCTAAAGGATTTGCCGAAGCACCTGCGCATGTTAAAGGCTATTCATGCTGCCGTTTCGGGTGGGGGCGATTAACCTCAGTCGCCCGGGTACCAACCATATAATGTCCAGGAAGCGGGCGGTTTGGGTTAACCGACTCTACCTGCCGTGGGTCTTATCGGTTTGGTTATCGTTGATTTTGCCGTCCGTTTTGACATCGGCACCTGACGCGTCCGGCCAGTCAAAAGGCCACAAGAAGAAAGCTCGGGCGACAGCGACGCCGAGTGCATCACCGGGCGAACAAAACTTGACAAACATTCCACTGCCAATCGGTCATGAAGCTAAGGGCCTTGTGTTGCCCGATTTCGATGGCGAAGGCCATCTCCGGGGAAGATTTGAGGCAGGAACGGCGCACAGGATCGATCAGGAACACATCGGGTTTCAACACCTTAAAATTACCACCTACACTCCGGAGAATCAGACCGACCTGCGAATTGATATGTCCACGTCGGTGCTCGACTTGAAGACTCGCATTCTGACCTCGCGGGAGCGTACCACGATCCAGCGCGCGGATTTCAACATTGTTGGCGATTCAGTGCAGTTCGACACTAACACGAGGACGGGGCGATTGATCGGAAACGTCAAAATGGTCATCACAGACCAATCGCATCTGACCGCGAGGCCGGACACGAACGAATGAAAAAACTGGCGGCTTTGATCCTCTTTGTCGCGTGCGCGAACGAGGCGCCCTTGCAGGGGCAGATTGCCGCGGAGCCGCCGAAAACTTCCGCAGTGGCGCCAGAGAAGAAGGCGAAGAAGACAGCTACGGAGAAAAAAAATAAATCGTCAGCCACGCCGTTATTTGGCCAGGGTGCTGCTGGGTTGCAGTCCAACGAACCGACCGTAACGGAAATCTACGCCGATGAGGCTTTTTTTGATTCAACCAAGAACACGGGCATCTTTAGCGGCCGCGTGAAGGTGACCGATCCGCGTTTCAACCTTCAATCTGACAAATTGACAGTGTTTATTGCCAAGGGACAAAATCAGAGCTTGGAGAAAGCGATTGCCGAGGGGAACGTTGGGCTGGTGCGCGACCGGCCTGATCCGAATGGCGGACCGCCAACACGCGCCATAGGCCGAGCAGATAAAGCAACTTACATTGCTGCAACTGGAGACGTTGAATTAAAAGGCACGCCGCGTGTACAGGAAGGATTGAACATGCATGTGGCGACCAGCCCTGATACGGTCATGGTTATTAACCAGAACAGCCAACTGACAACGCACGGCCCAAGCCGCACGGAGATTCGTCAGCAGCCAAACGAGGAGAAAAAGGAACAAGCGAGTCCCTCGAAGGGCCAGGCCAGTCCCTCTCAGGCTTTACCTACACCGACCCCACCTGCTCCGGCTCTCCCAAAACCATGATCAGCCAAACTGCGCCGGTTTCGACTCCCAAGATTCCCGCGCCAGTCACAACTAAAGAGGCAACGGTTCTCAACACTGACCAGCTGGTTAAGATTTACGGCGGCCGGGCAGTGGTTGACGGAATCAACATGCATGTTCGCGCCAGCGAGATCGTGGGACTGCTGGGGCCGAATGGAGCGGGCAAGACCACCAGCTTTTACATGATCGTTGGTCTGGTCAGACCAAACAGCGGTCGCGTGATTTTTTCGGACACCGATGTCACGGACTATCCCATGTACAAGCGGGCACGGCTCGGCATGGGCTATTTGCCGCAGGAGGAATCCATCTTTCGGAAGATGACCGTGGAACAAAACATCCTCGCGATTTTGGAAACGCTTCCGTTGAGCAAGGCGGAGCGGCGGAACCGCTGTGATCAACTACTGCACCAGTTTGGGATTGAGCGGATCGCGAAAAATACAGCGCTTACCCTCAGCGGCGGCGAGAAGAGGCGCTTAACAATCGCGCGTTCGCTAGTCACACAACCGAAGTTGTTGATGCTGGACGAGCCGTTCAGCGGAGTGGATCCCATTGCCGTGTATGATGTCCAACAAATTATCGTCAACCTGCGCAAATCGGGGCTGGCCATTATGATCACCGACCACAATGTCCGCGAGACACTATCCATCGTGGACCGCGCCTACTTGATTTACGACGGTCGAGTGGAGAGCGAAGGCACGAAGGATTTTCTCATCGACGATCCCATCAGCCGGCAGCTTTATCTCGGCGAACGCTTCAAGATGTAGCTTCTGTCATTCCGACCAAAGTGAAGGTGTGTCGTTCAAATGACAAAGCACGCGTGACGAATAAAGAATCAGACCCCAATCGCTAAAGCTTTTGATTGATCGGAAAATAGGGATGCCGTAAGGTTTCGCTCGGGCAATGGAGTTTGCCTTCCCAGACCCAAAGCTGGGAAAACCGCGTGAGCTAATGACTCCTTCTAATCGGAAGGAGTTTTTTATGCTCGATTATATCCTGGTAATGTTAGGCGGCGCACTCGGGACTGGAGCGCGATTCTGGGCATCGGGAATCATTGCGGAGCAGGCGGGAGAAGTTTTTCCACTCGGCACACTCGTAGTGAACGTTACAGGATCCTTCATTATCGGATTCTTTGCCGCGTTTACCGATCTAGAACGGCCGTTTCTTGTGCCGCCGCGGTTTCGTGAATTCTTCATGATTGGAGTCTGTGGCGGTTACACCACGTTTTCATCGTTCAGCTTACAAACTCTGGATCTCGTTCGGGAAGGCGACTGGTTCAAGGCCTGCGTGAATACACTACTCTCGTTTGGTTGCTGTCTTACGGCCGTATGGGTTGGGCGTGTTCTTGCTCTCACGGTATTGGCGAAATAGAAAATAAATGATGCATCTTCCTGAAGACGCCGCTCTCTTGCGGATTTTCATCGGCGAAAGCGACCGTTACAGACATCGGCCCCTGTACGAGGCCATTGTGTTGAAAGCACGCGAGTTGCAATTGGCAGGAGCAACGGTCTTGCGCGGGCCAATGGGTTTTGGAAAATCGAGCCATCTGCACACTGCAAAATCCTCCGCTTATCCATGGACCTGCCCATGGTAATCGAAATCGTGGACTCCGAAGAAAAGGTAAATGCATTTCTCCCCGTACTCGATGAAATGATGGGCGGCGGCTTAGTGACACTCGAAGGAACTAAGGTGATCCGCTATCAGCACGAGCGGAAAAGCATATGACCAAACATGCCCGCAAACATCTATCGCAGCGGGATGGATGGCTGTCAGGTTCGCCAGGAATTACCTTCGACTTCGAAAATGCATTTGGTCTGATCTTAGCGCGGATTGAAGAAAGCGCTGAACCGCATGATGAGGCGCGATGCAGATTGGAAATTGCGCGTTATTCACGCTAGAAGTTACGTCTAATGGCGGAACGACGCGAAACCGAAACGATTACATCCACAAGCAATCAGCAGAAAAGCGTTCCGGTTGTCACGGTCGAAGGCTTTTACAATTCTCACGCTGAAAAGCTCCACATGAAGCTGGAAGGACCGCGCGTGGGGTTCCACCGGAAAATTCGCGAGCCAACCATTAACCGGCCCGGCCTAGCGCTGTCTGGTTTCTACACGTATTTCGCCGAGAAACGCGTGCAGGTACTCGGAGCGGCCGAGCATTCGTATTTGAAAAGTTTGCCGTCAAGCGTTCGGGTAAAGAGATTTCGCGAGTTATGCGAGCGCAAGATCCCTTGCCTGGTGGTGTCGCGCGGTTTTCACCTCGCGCCGGAGTTGCTGGCTGTCACAGGGGAGGCAAAAATTGCGGTGTTCCGCACCCCGATGATCACCATGAAGTTCATCAACGCCGCGACGATCGCTTTGGAGATGGATTTTTCCCCGACGGTGACTGAATTCGGTAGCATGGTAGATATTCTCGGCGTGGGCGTTTTAATTCGAGGTGTCAGCGGCATTGGGAAAAGCGAGTGTGTCCTTGGGCTGATCGAACGCGGTTACAGCCTCGTAGCTGACGACGTGACCCGGATTACGATGCTCGAGGGACGCGAACTGATGGCGACAGCGCCCGACCTTACCCGCAATCACATGGAGGTCCGCGGGATTGGCATCATCAATGTTGCGTTGGTTTTCGGCATTGGCAGTATTCGAGTGGAAAAACGCCTGGACCTCGTTGTTACGCTTAAGGACTGGCAGGAAGTGGAAGAAGTGGATCGCATCGGACTGGACCGGGAATTTTACGAGATCCTTGGGCTTCGAGTACCGCATGTGACTATTCCGGTGAGACCCGGCCGCGACATGGCGCGCTTGATCGAGGTCGCGGCGATGGATGAAAAATTAAAAGGTCTGGGCCAAAATGCCGCCGTTGATTTCAACGCGAAGCTGCTCGGACTGATGGAGCCAAAAGGAGCGACGTAATGGCATTATTGTATCGAAGAGCGAACCGCGGGGCACAGGTCCAGAAGGTCGAGAAAGAAATTTCAATCGTGAATCGGCTCGGGCTGCATGCCAGGCCGGCCGCCATGTTTGTGCGCATAGCCAGCCGGTACCACTCGGAAATTTGGGTCTCGAAAGAAGGTGAAGAAGTAAATGGCAAAAGTATCATGGGCCTGATGATGCTCGCCGCTGGGCAGGGCTCAAAACTACGTATTCGTTGCGAGGGCCCGGATGCCGAAAAAGCTATGGAGGAGTTGGAGGAACTCATTAACGCGCGCTTCAACGAAGATTGAGGTAGATCGTCGAACAGCGACGACTGGACTCCGCAGCGCGGCGTTCCTACCACGCGCCGAGAGCGAGTTCGCAATGTTTGACATCTGCTTTACTCTCCCAAGTGGATGAGCGGCGACAACGCGCCAAAAGAAATTTGCTTTGAAGGAGCCGGGGTGTCGCCCGGAATCGCCCGCGGCAAGGTCCATGTCGTGCGCGACGAGCTTGATGAAGTCGTGCGTTACCGCATTGCCCCTTCTCAAGTTGCGGATGAAATCGGGCGCTTCGAAACGGCCCTTATTCAAACCCGGATGCAGATTCTGCAAATGCAGCAGCGCATTGCAGAATCGATCGGAGCAAAAGATGCCGCTATCTTCGATGCTCATCTGCTCGTAGTCGAAGACCGCACGTTAATCGACGAAGTCCTCCGGAAGCTGGAGACCGATCTTTGCAATGTGGAATGGATTTTCCAAGAAGTGGCCACGCGGTACGCCGAGACCCTGAACAAAATCGATGACCCGTACCTGCGAGAGCGCGCGCTCGATATCCAGGACGTAACGAAGCGCGTAATTCGCAACCTGCAGGGAAAAGCTCCCAAGACATTTCTTGCACTGACCGAGCAGCACATTCTGGTTACGCATAATCTCACTCCTTCGGACACCGCAAGCATTAACCGAGCGAACGTGCTCGGGATCGCGACGGATCTCGGCAGCCGCACCTCGCATGCGGCGATTCTGGCGCGTTCACTCAATATTCCGGCAATAGTCGGCTTGCACGATATCACTGCAAAACTCGAAACCGGCCAGCACGTTCTCCTTGATGGGAATGACGGCTGTTTGATCGTCGATCCGACGCCAGAAACGGTTTTGCAGTACGCGCAGATCGAATCAAGAAGAGCCAAAGTCACGGCTAAACTGAAAGAGCTGCGCGAGACAACCTCAACCACGCGCGATGGCCGCCACATTGTCCTTTCGGCAAACATCGAGCTCCCGGAAGACGTGGGTGCCGTGCTGGCCAACGGCGCCGAGGGCATCGGACTTTATCGCACCGAGTTTCTATATTTGAACCGACCTACTCTGCCAACTGAGGACGAACAATATAAGATCTATCGCCAAGTTGCGGAGCGCGTCCGGCCGAACCCGCTGATTATTCGAACATTTGATCTCGGCGGCGATAAATTGGCTCCAGGTACGGTGGATATCGCCGACGAGTTGAACCCGTTTCTTGGCTGGCGCGCGATCCGTTTCTGTCTTGAGAATATAGATATCTTTAAGACGCAGTTGCGCGCGATTCTGCGTGCCGGCGCCGTCGGCAACGTAAAGATCATGTTTCCCATGATCTCCGGGCTGGATGAGTTGCGCCGTGCAATCGCCGTGCTCGAGGAGTGCAAAGAAGAATTGCGCAGCTCCAAAGCTGAGATGGCGGAGAAAGTCGATGTCGGCGCGATGATCGAAATCCCAAGCGCGGCGATCTCGGCAAGCGCGCTTGCATCGGAGGTCGATTTTTTCAGTATCGGAACAAACGATCTGATTCAGTATGCGCTCGCAGTCGATCGCGTGAACGAGAAAATCGCGCATCTGTACGAGCCGACCCATCCGGCAGTGCTGCGTTTGCTCAAAATGATCGCCGACGCGGCCCACGCCAACAACCTCTGGGTGGGTGTCTGCGGAGAAATGGCAGGAGATATTGCACTCGTCCCCCTCTTGCTGGGTCTCGGCATGGACGAGCTGAGTACGGCGGCAATCCTAGTCCCGAGAGTCAAGCGTGCCGTGCAAAGCTTGGCTATTCCCGAATGTCGCGAGCTGGTTGAGGAAACGTTCAAGCTCAACACCGCGTCGGAAATTCTGGCGCGTTGCCTCGAATTAGCGGACAAGCGTTACGGCGATCTTTTGGGCTGACGCGCTGCTGCGTTATTCGAGATTCGTGAATCGAGAATCGGTGCCCCGATCTTAACGAATTACGAATTACGATTCACAACTGACCGCTCTTCACTCTTCCGTTTCCGGATCCGGCCTTAGTCCCTCTTCCTCCATCTTGCGCAAAACGTCGGTCATATCATCCACTTCGTCCCAGACATCCTGACTTACATAAATGGGGGCCTTCTGCTGGGTGGCCATGGCAATGCAATCGCTGGGTCGCCCATCCAGCTCGATGATCTTTTTCTGTTGCAACTCGTTTTGGACCCGAATGATCACACGCGCGTAGTAGGTGGCATTTTTTAGATCATTGATAATGACTCGTTCGACTTTTGCACCGAGAGCCGTCATCAAATGTCCCATCAGATCGTGCGTGAGGGGACGCTCCTTGGTGATCTGACGCATGAACATGGTGATCGCGCTGCCCACTGTTTGATCGACATAGATGATGAACACTTTCTCGTTATTACCAATAAACACCGCGCACCCGCCGCTCGTCGGCAAAACTGCCCGCACCTGCACTTCGATCACCGTCTTGTTCATCAGGCGAACGTTATCCGCAGAGATGGCAAAAACAAGCGGTGTGCAGTGCCGATAGGTGTTCCATACGTACACACGCCAGAAAAAACATGAGGCGACCGAACTGCGAAAATCTTGCGAACACGCTTGAATGTTCTACACGCTGATTGAATATCCGTTTTGCGGTTTTGCGGCCGCGTGAGGAATCGAAATGAAAACTGAGTGGGACTTGGAGTCGGCGATTACGACGTACAACGTGGACGGATGGGGTCAGGGATATTTTACCGTCAATAGCTCGGGCAATGTAGAGGCAAGGCCGTTACAGGATAATGGCGGTTCCATCGATCTTCTGGCAGTAGTCAATGAAGCGCGCGCGAGAAACCTCGGTTTTCCGTTGGTGATTCGTTTTCAGGACTTGCTCCGGCATCGGGTTGAATCGATTAATCGCGCGTTCCAAAGCGCGATCTCCGAGTTCGATTATCGCAATCAGTATCGCGGCGTTTTTCCCATCAAAGTAAATCAGCTGCGCGAGGTCATCGAGGAAATCGTCGACGCCGGCGAACAATTTCATTTTGGGCTCGAAGCAGGCAGCAAACCAGAGCTGGTTGCTGCGCTTGCCATGCAGAAAGACGCTCAGAGTTTGATCATCTGCAACGGATATAAAGATCACGCTTTCATTCGCATCGCGCTCCTTGGCCGCAAGCTTGGCAAATCGGTCATCATCGTTGCGGAAAAACTAGAAGAGCTGGAGCAGATCATTTGCGCATCCAACGAGGTAGGCATCGAGCCGTACATCGGCATTCGTGCTCGCCTGTATAGCAAAGGCTCTGGCAAATGGTCGCCGAGCGGCGGCGAGAACGCCAAATTTGGTCTCGATACTACAAATCTCGTGGCTGCCAGCCAGATGTTGAAAGACGCTGGCCTGACACATTGCCTAAAGCTCCTTCATTTCCACGTTGGATCGCAGGTGCCGGACATCTCAACGATCAAGCGGGCTGTGCGCGAAGCGGCGCGCTATTACGCAAAGCTTTGCAAACTAGGGCATCAACTCGGTTATCTCGACGTCGGTGGAGGCCTCGGCGTCGATTACGACGGATCGCGCAGTGACTTCGATAGCTCCATCAATTATTCGCTCCAGGAATACGCCAATGACGTCGTCTGGAACATCATGGACGTCTGCGATTCCGAAGGCGTGTCGCATCCGATCATTGTGAGTGAAAGCGGGCGCGCCATCGTTGCCCATCATTCTGTGCTGGTGGTGGAAGCGTTTAGCTCGATCGAAAAGACTGCGCCGAAGCTAAAAGTCGAAGTTGCCGACAAAGATCACAAACTGGTGGGCGACATCCTGGACGTGAAACAGCGATTAAAGCGCGGAAATCGCCTTGAGAGCCTGCATGACATCCAACAAATAAAGGACGAGGCGCAGCAAACATTCGATCTCGGCCTGCTCGATCTCGAATCAAAGGCGAAGATCGAGACGGTTTACTGGCAGAGCGCGCATCAAATCGTCAACATGCATCGCGGCCTGCGTTATGTCCCCGACGAAGTGAAGCAGCTCGAAACAACATTGGGCGATCAGTACATCTGCAATTTTTCTGTGTTCCAGTCGCTGCTCGATCATTGGGCGCTCGGCCAATTGTTCCCCATCATGCCGATCCATCGTCTCACGACGCCTCCGGATCGCCATGGCACCCTCGTGGATATTACATGCGACTCGGATGGCAGGGTCTGCAAGTTCATCGACCTGCAAGATGTAAAGGAAACGCTCCCGCTGCATCGGATTCACCCTGGAGAAATTTATTACCTCGGCGTTTTTATGGTCGGTGCTTACCAGGACATCATGGGCGATCTGCACAATTTGTTCGGCCGCGTCACAGAAGTGCATGTTTTCCTCGATCCCGATGAAGAATCCGGCTGGTACATTGAGGAGGTAATCGAGGGCAGCACCATCGGAGAGGTTCTTGCCATGACACAGTGGGACAAAGTTGAGTTGATGCGGCTGCTGAAGTCACAAGTCGATGCCGCCATTAAAACCGATTTCCTCAAACCGAGTGACGCGATGAAGCTTCTCTCCGACTACGAGCGGCTTTTGCAGGAGTACACTTACCTCTCGCTTAACGGCGTCGCGGCGGCGCCTCAATCAGGCAATTGGCTGCCGCTAAGTTGATGGTCGCTACTGCCGAGCGCTGGCAGAGCGACACGGCCACAGCAAACGTTGAGCGTTGAAACTTGGCCGTTGAGCGTTGAGCGTTGCAGGGTTAGAAGATGACGCAGCTTTTTCCAACTCCAATCAAGGATGCTTTGCAAAGCACCTCTGCCATCGAGGCGATTCAGGTGCGGGGATGGCTGCGGACGCGACGCGATTCGAAAGATTTTTCGTTTATCGACCTAAACGACGGCTCCTGTCTGCGCAATCTTCAGATCATCGCGAAAAACACGTTGGCAAATTATGCGGCGGTGCAACGGCTTACTACCGGCGCATCAATCACTGTCACTGGCGCGCTCGTCGCTTCGCAGGGTAAAGGGCAAAAATGGGAACTGGTCGCGGACAACATTGAAATTGTCGGGGCGTCCGACGATTCCTACCCGCTTCAGAAAAAGGGGCACACGCCTGAGTTTCTCCGCGAAATCGCACATCTCCGCCCTCGCTCAAATCTTTTCAGTAGCATCTTTCGCGTACGCAGCAGCCTGGCCTTTGCTGTTCACCAGTTTTTCCAGGAGCGCGGTTTCATTTATGTCCATACGCCGATCATTACCGGCAGCGATTGCGAAGGTGCAGGAGAATTGTTTCAAGTTACTACGATGGACCCTGGTAACGAGCCGCGAACGGAGAGCGGTGCAATTGACTACGCGAAAGACTTTTTCGCGCGCCCGACATATCTGACCGTCAGCGGCCAACTGGAAGCAGAAGCTTTCGCACTGGCACTGTCGAAGGTTTACACTTTTGGTCCAGCGTTTCGCGCCGAGAACTCCAACACGTCCCGTCACGCGAGTGAATTCTGGATGATTGAGCCGGAGATGGCGTTTTGCGATTTGAACGGCAACATGGATCTCGCCGAGAAGTTCGTTAAATATTAGATCGCAGAAGCGAATAAGCATTGCCCCGACGAGATGGAACTTTTCGCCAAGTTCGTGGACAAGGAGTTGCTGGCGCGACTCGATTTTGTCGCCGAGCGCCGATTTCAGCGGATCACCTATTCTGACGCTGTCGATCTTCTGAAGAAAAGCGGGGAGAAATTCGAGTTCCCGATTGATTATGGATTAAACCTTCAATCGGAGCATGAACGCTGGTTGACCGAAAAACATTTCAAATGCCCGGTCACGGTTTTCAATTTTCCGAAGGAGATCAAACCTTTTTACATGCGTTTGAACGATGACGGGAAAACTGTGGCCGCAATGGATTTGCTCGTGCCCGGCATCGGAGAAATTGTCGGCGGCAGCCAGCGTGAAGAGAGGCTCGAGATGCTGGAGGAAAACATGCGCCGGCACAATATGGGTGTCGCCGATTACAAATGGTACCTGGATCTTCGGCGCTACGGAACTGTCCCGCACTCCGGCTTCGGCCTCGGCTTCGAGCGAATGCTGATGTTCATCACCGGCGTGCCAAAAATCCGAGACGTGATTCCGTTTGCTCGCACACCCGGCAGCGCAGAGTTCTAGCCGTTTGTCATTCCGAATCCTTCGAGTTCGCTCAAAGACAGGCTCGGTCGAGGAATCTCTTGCTGTTCAGTTAATCCGAGAATCACCGCCGCGTCTCGCTTACTCTGGTGAACTCCAGCTTTGAACCGCCTGGCTCTTGCAGGAGAAGATCGTCACCGGAAATTTTCACCTGGTAAACTGTAGTGGCGAACGGCGTTTGAATTTTGATTCGATCCTGATCGCCGAACCGGTACGTGCCGCGTACGTCCCCGACAAGGACGACGCCATTTCTCCTAAACTCCCAAACCGTTGCATTTGAACTGCCCGACATGCGCCATTTGCCAATGATGCTGTGATTTCCACAGCCGGCTACGATGCACAGCAAGACTGCCGAAGCAATTATTCTCAAGCCGGACTTGCATTGAGAGAACCGGAATCCCATGAAACTCCGGGTTAGGTCGCGTTCAGAGCGTTCCGTAAGCAGCAACAACAACGTCGGAACTCTATTTCTTCTTCGACTCGCGCGTAGTTTCCTTTGATTCTTTAGCTGCACGCTTCGAATCCCCGGGGCGGTATTCTTCCTGTTCAGCGGCGGCGAAAGCTTTCTCGAGACCGACCATGTCTTCGCCGGGACGAAGCGTATCAAACGATTCTACTTCTTTGCGCAGTTGCTCTTCAGAATAATTGGCGGCTTTGATCGACAACCCGATACGGCGCTCGATTTTATCCACCTTGATCACGCGCGCTTCGACTTCCTGGCCGACTTTGAGGACGTCTTTCACTTTTGCGACGTGATCTTCGCTCAATTGCGAAATGTGCACGAGGCCGTCGATGTCGTCCTGGAGTTGCACGAAGGCGCCGAAGCTGGCGAGCTTGGTCACCTTGCCGTTCACCAGATCGCCGATCTTGTATTTCT